>JACCQV010001056.1 GCA_013813945.1 Deltaproteobacteria bacterium
CGCGCACCGCAGTCGGTTCTACGTCGCCGGCAACTCGGGTGAGCGCTACACGATCCGGATCACGAACCCGACCGCGAACCGGATCGAAGCGGTCGTGTCGGTCGATGGGCTCGATGTGGTCGACGGCGAGGCCGGTGACCTCCGCAAGCGCGGCTACGTCGTCCCGCCCTACGGCGAGACGCGCATCGAGGGCTTCCGCACCTCGCACGAGGACGTCGCGACCTTCCGGTTCTCGTCGGTCAGCAACTCGTACGCAGGAAAGAAGGGCGTCGCACGCAACGTCGGTGTGATCGCGGTCGCGCTGTTCGAGGAGCAGGTCGAAGTCCATCAGCAGCAGATCATCGTCAATGACAGCCCGAACTACCGGCAGCCGTACGACGAGGACGACATCGGCGACGGTGGCGATTACTACGGTCCGCAAGCGAGCCGCGGCGCTGGCCGCGCAGCCAAGGACAAGAGCGTCGCCGCTCGCGAGCCCAGCCCCGCGAAGACCGCGAACACCCGCAGCGAATCGAAGAAGATGGCACCGAGTGCTGACCAGGCACCGGCCACCACGTCGGTCGCCCCCTCGCGCCCTGCATCACCCGCATCCGGTGGTAGCGGTGGTGCGGCTCGGCGGTTCGACGACGGTGACTACCGCGACGTCGAGATGTCGCGCCCGCAGCCCAAGGAGCGTCCTGGCCTCGGTACCGAGTTCGGCGAGCAGCGCTACTCGGCCGCGTCGTTCACCAAGTTCGTGCGCGCGCCGGGCCGCCCGATCGCGATCGCGGAGCTCCGCTACAACGACACCGCTGGCCTGATGGCACTCGGCATCCCCGTCGCCCCGATGCCCGACGAAGGCGAGATCATGACCCGCGAGACCGCGGATCCGTTCCCCGGCGACGGCCGGTTCGCGACGCCCCCGGGCCGCTGAAGGGATGGAGAAAGGGGCCCGACCCCTTTCTCCACAAGCGTTTCGCGTTTCGGCGAGAAAGGGGCCGGACCCCTTTCTCAACGCCTCGTCAATCGACGGGGCGTTTGTCGTTTCGGTGCGGGCTGACGCTCAGGCCGCTTCGCCGTGGCACTTCTTGTACTTCTTGCCCGAGCCGCAGGGGCACGGCTCGTTGCGGCCGACCTTGTCGTTCGCGACGATGGTCCCCTGCTGCTCGCCAGGCCGGCGACCTGACATCGCGGCATCGAAGGCTTCGATCACGACCTCGGTGGGCTTGATGATCGTGGTCGCAGTCTCGACGGTCATCGCCGCTTCCTTGACGTCCTCGGCGAGGAGCTCGGCGAGCTTGGCGTAGATGTGCGGCTGGGTCTCGACCAGGCGCGGTGCGACACGCTCGTGGACCGGCTTGTCGGCGAGGCCCTCGACGGATGCGAGCTGCTCGGTGACAACCTTGTCGGCCTCCGAGAGGTTCTGCCCGGTGAGCCGCGGCAGGGTTCCCTCTTGCCCGCGATCGAACATCGCCCAGATCAGCGTGGCGTAGAACACCGCTGCCTCGCCGACAGCGTCACCGTGCTCGGTGCGGACCGCCGCCGCGTGTTGCAGCAAGAACGGCTGCTCCTTCTGGAGCCGCTGCGCGAGCTTGTTCATCGCCTTCTTGTCGCCGCGCTGATCGAGGCGCGTGAAAGCGGTGATCGTTCGTTCGACATCCTCGGAGCTGACAACGTAGGCCATGACCGAGGGATCTTCCCCCGTGCGCGGTCTGCGTCAAGCTCAGCGGGCCAGGAGATCGACGCAACCGTCGTCCGCGGGGCACTGCCGTGGGTACGGAGTCGCATCCACGACGACCAGCGTGGCTCCGATCCACTCGGACTTGAGGTGCTGCATCACCCGATCAGCGTTGGGTGACATGTTGACAGCCAGCCGTGGCAGCTCGGGACGGTCCTTGGCCTCGAGCACGACCTCGAGTCCCATCCCGCCGGCGACCTCCTCGCGAGTCACCGAGAGCACGAGACCCGGGTGGGGCCGGGCTGGATCGACCGGTTTGCCCGCGAGTGGATCCACGAGCCGGACGGTGACGCAGCCCGGCGACTTGCACTTCGCCAGCGCGCCCATGTCCCAGCGGTCGATCCGGACCTCGACGGGAACGGGCTTGCGCTTCGCGAGGTGGTAAGTCCTCGCGTCCCAGTCGAGCCAGACGGAGTAGTCGCGGAAGAAGTCGAGGCCGAGGGTCCCGTCGATCTCGTGCTCGTTCCATCGCTGATCGCCATACGGAACGAACGCCAGCTTCTCCGCGCTCGCGGCACCGACGTTGACCGGCCCGCCGACGCCGGCCGCGGTGATCCTCCTCGGAATCCCGACCTCGTCGATGACGGCGGTCTGGACGTCTTGCCGTCCGAGCTTCGCCCGCTCCCACAGGCTCTCGCGCAGCTGGCTCGCGGCTGCGCCGAGATCGAGGTGCAGCGTGAATGGCTCCGCACCGATCGTGGCGCGCACGAGGCGGCGCGGAGTCGGGAGCACCTGCGCGTTGGGCACGCGCGATGGAAGGGTGTCGTACTTGATCGCGAACGCGTCGGGCGGCGGCTTGAAGGCCTTGACCGTCGTCAGGTACGCGAGCCCCTGATCGCGATCGAAGCCGAACACGAGGGAATCGGCGAGAATGTCCTTGCCGAGCATGCCGTAGATGCGGCGGCCGTTTGCATCGAGCGTGTTCGGCTTGACGATCATCGCGTCGCGGCGCTCGATGATCAGCGAGCCGAGCTCCAGAGCGATCACCTCGGCGTAGAACCGCGGATGCTGCGTGTCATTCTCGTCGAGGCGGTGCGGGCCCTTGCGCGTGCGTAGGCTGATTTCCTTGACGAGCTGCTCGTCGATGATCGAGACGTTTGCATCCGGATCGATCGCGAACAGGTATGGGCCTCGCCCGTCAATCGTGACCGCCGTGATCAGCAGATCACTCTCGAGCGCGCCCACGAGCGGGAACGCCCAGCGATCACCTGTGCCTCCCGCGAAGCCCGGCGGAGGTCCCGACGTGCAGGCGGCAAGCGCTGCCGCCACGACGGCGATCAGTGCCGAGTGCCGTCCGCGCCGACTTCCCACGTCATGCCCGCGAACATCAGCTTGTTGAGATCACCGAGGCCGAGCTTGTCCTTCGCATCCTGGACCTGCGCGGTCGCGAGCGCGTCGTACGTCGGCTTGTCCTCGCGATAGAGGACGCCCATCGGAATGGGGAAGTGCGGCAGCACGAGTTGCGCGAGCAGGTGCGCGTAGACCGGAGAGCCCTTCTCCTGGTGCACGATGATCTCGGAGACGGGCGTCTTGCCCGGGCCATCACCGACCTCGACGATCATCGGGGCGAGATCCGGACCGAGCTTGATGCCCTTGGTGCCGTCAGCGAACAACAGCGGCTTGCCGTTCTCGAGCTTGATCTGTTTGCCCTTCGGGTCGTCCTTGACGCCTTCCCAGATGCCATCGTTGAACACCGGGCAGTTCTGCAGCATCTCGATGAACACGGCGCCCTTGTGGGCATACGCCTGCTCGAGGATCGCGGCCATTCCCTTTGCGTCGGTGTCTGCGGCACGCGCGACGAAGGTCGCACCGGCGGCGAGCACGAACGAGATCGGGTTGAGCGGGTGATCGATCGATCCCGACGGTGTCGACGGAGCGCGCGTGCCCACAATCGAGGTCGGCGAGTACTGGCCCTTGGTCAGCCCGTAGATCTGGTTGTTGAACAGGATGATCTTCAGATCCATGTTGCGGCGGAGCACGTGCAGCATGTGATTGCCGCCGATCGACAGGCCGTCGCCGTCGCCGGTGATCACCCAGACATCGAGCTCGGGGCGCGTGATCTTGAGGCCCGAGGCCACGGTCGGCGCGCGGCCGTGGATCGTGTGGAAGCCGTACGTGTTCATGTAGTACGGGAACCGGCTCGAGCAGCCGATGCCGGAGACGAACACGGTGTTCTCGCGCTTGATGCCGAGGTTCGCGAGCGTGCGCTGCACGGTCGCGAGGATGGCGTAGTCACCACAGCCCGGGCACCAGCGAACGTCCTGGTCGGTCTCGAGGTCCTTCTTGGCCAGCTTCAGCTTGACTGCTTCGCTCATGACATTTTCCTACGCGATGCCGATCGACTCGGCGATGTTGGTAGCAGTCGTGGTGGTCGATGGGAGCTTGCCGCCGAGGAGGTTGTCGATCGATTCGATCACCTCGCGGACCATGAACGGCTGGCCCTGGACCTTGTTGAGACCAATGCAATCGATCAGGAACTCGGCGCGGAGGATCGTCCGCAGCTGACCCATGTTGAGCTCGGCGACGAGGACGTGCTTGAAGTTGCGGATGACCTTGGCCAGGCCCGGCTCGAGTGGCGACAGCCAGCGCAGGTGCGCATGGCTGACCTTCTTGCCCTGGCCCTGGATCGTCTGCACCGCCTGACGGAGGGCACCGAACGTGCCGCCCCAGCCGATCACGAGCACGTCGCCCGCTTCGTCGCCGTACAGGTCCATGTCGCCGACGTCCTGCGCGATCCGCGCGACCTTGTTCGCGCGGACGTGGGTCATCTTCTCGTGGTTCTCCGGCGCGTACGAGATGTTGCCCGTCAGTGCGTCCTTCTCGATGCCGCCGATGCGGTGCTCGAGACCCGGCGTGCCGGGGATCACCCATGCGCGCGCCAGCGTCCGCTCGTCGCGCTCGTAGACGAAGTAGTTCGTGGGATCCGTCCGATGAATGACGTCGAACCGCGGCAGGGTCTCGAGGTTCGGCAGCGGCCACGGCTCGCTGCCGTTCGCGATGTAGCCGTCCGAGAGCAGCATCACGGGCACCATGTACCGGGTCGCCATCTTCACGGCCTCGACCGCGCAGTAGAACGTATCGCCCGGGCTCTTCGCCGCGATCACGGGGATCGGGGACTCGCCGTTGCGGCCATAGACTGCCTGGAACAGATCCGACTGCTCGGTCTTCGTCGGGAGCCCCGTCGAGGGACCGCCGCGCTGCACGTTGACGATCACGAGCGGCAGCTCGGTCATCACGCCGAGCCCGATCGCCTCGCCCTTGAGCGCGATGCCCGGGCCGCTCGATGCGGTCACGGCGACCGAGCCGCCGTAGGCCGCGCCGAGCGCCGCACCGATCGCGGCGATCTCGTCCTCTGCCTGGAACGTGATGCACCCGAAGTTCTTGAACTTCGCGAGCGAGTGCAGGATCGACGACGCCGGCGTGATCGGATAGCCCGAGTAGAACAGCTTCTTGCCCGCGAGCTCGGCACCGACGACGAGCCCGAGCGCGATCGCCTCGTTGCCCGTGATGTTGCGGTACATGCCCGGCTTGAACACGTGCGGCGGGACCTTGTAGATGGTCTGGAACACCTCGGCGGTCTCGCCGTAGTGATAGCCAGCCTTGAACACCTTGATGTTCGCCTCGGCGAACTGTGGGTTCTTCGCGAACTGCTGATGGATCCGGCGAACCTCCGGCTCGGGCTCACGGCCATACATCCAGAACACGAGTCCGAGCGCGAAGAAGTTCTTCGCACGCCCCTTCTCCTTGTTCGAGAGCTCGCTGCCGTCGAGCGCGGTCAGCGACAGGTGCGTGATGTCGACCGCGTGCAGCTTGTACTTGTCGAGGCTGCCGTCCTCGAGCGGATTCGATGCGTAGCCGGCCTTCTTGAGGTTCGCCTCGATGAACGCGCCGGTGTTGACGATCAACGTGCCGTTCTCGACGAGATCCTTGAGGTTCGTCTTGAGCCCGGCGGGGTTCATCGCGACCAGCACGTCGGGCGCGTCACCCGGCGTGTGGATCTCCGATGACGAGAAGTGGAGCTGGAAACCCGAGACGCCGAACAAGCTGCCGGCGGGAGCTCGAATCTCGGCAGGGAAGTCGGGGAACGTCGAGATGTCGTTGCCGGCCTCGGCCGCGGCCTTGGCGAACTCGGATCCCGTCAGC
>JACCQV010001067.1 GCA_013813945.1 Deltaproteobacteria bacterium
GGCATCGTCGAATGCGAGCGCCGGTTCGTGTTGTCCAGACGGTGACGACGCGAACATGCGCTGCGACCACCCGGACGCGTCGAGCGTCCACGTGTCCGCGAGTGGCGCCTGATTGGGACCGGTGCCGCCGAACAGCACGCTGACCTGCGTGCGCGCATCGAAGGCAAGTGCGCCGCGAAGCCGCGCAGGCGGCTGGGGGCCGGGGAGGGTAGACCACCCGGCAGGTCCGAGCACGTCGGTCTGCGCCAGTGACTGACCGCCGAAGGTCTGGCCTCCGAACACGACGACGCGCTCGCGCGAAGCATCATAGGTCGAGACGGCTCGCGCACGCGCCGGGGTGGGCAGCGCCGCCGACGGGCGCCACAGCGCGGCATCGAACGCACGGACCTCGACCAGCGGAGTCGGCTCACGGTACCCGCCGATCGTGAGCGCGACGTGCCGGGCGACGTCGTACACGAGCTCGTGCGTCCCGCGGACCCCGGGTACGCCAGGCGTTTGACCGAGCTGCCAACCCAACTGTGTGAAGACCCAGATATCGCCGACGGCTCCTTCCGTCGCTGTGCCTGCGATCAGCGCCACGTCCTGGCCGAACGTTGTCAGCGTCGCGTCGGTCCGGCCGGCCGGATTGACGGGCCCGGTGACCGCCGTCCACGTCGAGCCATCGAACGTCCATGTATCGCTGAATGGCTGCGCCGCACTGCCGCCGCCGAACAGCACGAGTGCGTTGCGGCGGGGCGAGAACGCCATGGCCGCCGAGTAACGGCTGGGTGGCCTTGGTAGCGCGGTCGGGACCGCGATCCAGCCCGTGCCCTGCGCATAGCTCCACTGATCCGACAGCTGGACGAGGAAGCCCACGCTGGGCGAGCTCAGACCGACGCCGCCGAACAGCACCGCGCGTTCTGCTCCGGGAAATGGCGCCCACGCGAGAACTGCCGCGCGGCGGGGCGTCGGACGCGGCGTCGAGGTGACCTGCGTCCAGGTCGTGCCGTCGAACTCCCACGTGTCGTCGAGGTGCGCGAACGCAGGCGCCACGACGGGTCCTGTGCCAATGCCACCGAACAACACAACGCGGCCATTTCCCGCGTATGCCAGGGCCGCCTGAGAACGCGCGGGCGGCGATGGTTGCGCCGTCACCTGTCTCCACGAGGTTCCGTCGTAGACCCAGGTATCGCCGAGGATGCCGTCCGGCCCGATGCCGCCGAACAACACCACAGTGTCCGTACCTTCGTTGTACGCCATCGCGGCGCGCTGGCGGGGTGACGGGCGGGGGATGTCGCGGCGCTGCGAGCCGTCGAGGTCGAGCTCCCAGTGATCGTCCGTCGGGCTCGTGTCGTCGGTGCCACCGAAGACCACGAGCCGGCTCGACGCCGCCATGTACGCGGTGCTGTGCTGCGAGCGCGGCGACCAACCGCTCTGCCACTCCTGCCAGACGGGCTCCTCGAGGTAGCACTGCGAGGAGCACCCATCATGGCTACCGAGATTTCCGTCGTCGCACTGCTCCTCGTCCTCGTGCACGCCGTCACCGCAGCCAGGCAAACACAGTCCATCGTTGCACAGACCCTCGAGCGTCCCCGCCGTGCAGCGATCCGCTTCGAGCAAGTCGGCGCACGCCAGCGTCTGCTCGAGCGTGACGCACAGTTGCCGGCCCTCCGCACAAACAAGCCCGGAGGCGCACAGGTTGCCATCGCGGCAGGTGACCGATTCGGGTCGCACGCAAGCAGCTGTGAGCACGACGCAGAACCACACGACCCAGCGCATCACCGACCACTCTACGCGCTGCTCCGCAGGAAGTCCCGGATTCGGTCCGAGGCGTTCATGCTGAAAACATTGCAGCCTGCTCAAGCCCACGAAGCGCTGCGTCCATCCGTCCCGATAGACCACGACGGATCATCCGAGCGAGCATGCGCACCGCAAGTGACTTCGGCAGCAGCATCACCGTGTGATGGATCATCGTCGTTCCTTCGCGCTCGTCAATGACGAAGTCGATGCTCGCTTCGACCCGTGCGTCGGAGAACGCGATCGCGATGCGCTGTCCCGGAATGAACGCCACCACCGAACACGACAACGAGCCTGCATATCCGAGCTCGCGGAACGAGTAGCTGAGCCGAGATCCGAGGCCGACGGATTGCTCGTCGAGGAGGTTGATCGCGGTGCAGTTCGGCAACCAGGTCGGGGCCGCGGCGAGGTTGCAGAGCGTAGAAAAGATCGCCTCCGCGGTCTGCGACGTGACGACCGATCGATGAAGCTCGAGGCGCGGTACCTGCGACAAACTCCGGCCATCGTCCCACGTAGCGTACGATCTAGCCATGCGCCTCGCGTGGCTCGTTCTCCTCGCCGCCTGCAGCTCGTCGCGCGCGACCGATTGGCCCAAGCTCGAAGAGGCCGTCGAAGCGATCTGCAAGTGCACGAGCAAGGACTGCGTCGCGCGCGAGTCGCACGAGTGGTTCTCTCTGCCTTGGCCCGACCTGCGATTCGCGGATCGCAAGACACACGACCGGACGATCGCGCTCAGCGATCGCGGAACCCTGTGCATGCTTCGGTGGAACATGAAGGAAGACATCGACATGTTCGCAGCGTGGGCGAAGCGAACGTGCGCGTGCACCGACGCGGCCTGCGCGAACGCCGTCGACGACGAGATCGTGATGTGGCGGAAGAAGATGGAGCACGAGATCGTGACCGGCAACATCCTCGGGGCTGCGCGCGATGCGGTCATCCAGCACGATGCGTGCTTCGCGAAGCTGTCGGGTGGCGCACGGCAGGCCGCGAGCACGCTGCCGAGTACGATGGTCGAGCGGATCGCCGCGACCGCGGATCTGATCTGCGCGTGCTCGACGTTGGTGTGCGCGGACCTCCACGATGAGGAGCTCGTCACCTGGATCGAGTCGCGGTACTACCGACCGGAATCGGATCCGACGACGGGGATGGTGTTGTCGGGGCCTGCGAAGGCGTCGAACACGCGGCTCCTGAAGTGCCACGCGGGCTTGAGCACGAGGTGGCCGCACAAGACGCGCCTGGAGGGGGCCTATGGGATTGGTCCGTAAGGTGCTGTGGCTTGTCGTTGCCGCGTGCGGCGGCGAGCCGAAGCTCGAGGCGACAACCGGGCGACATGTGATCATCGAGATCGACTCGGTCCAACAACTGGAGCCGTGCACGCTGCCGTGCGGGCGCGCAGCGCGACCGCGCGAGCGGGTGGTCCATTGCGGAACGGACAACGCCGACTACCTGCGTCCGCAGCTGGGGCCGATCGCGCAAGCGTATGCGATGTGCTCGTTCGCGGGAGGTGGCAAGTGAGGATGCTCGCGGTCCTCGTCCTCGCGGGTTGCTCGAAGACGGTCGTCGACGAATTCACCGTCGTGACGCCTGTGGCGCACGTCCGTGCGCTCGCCGGCAAGGATACGGTGCAGATGCACGGGACGAGCTGCAAGTCGATCTGCACCACACGTCGCGACTACAAACAGATCAACTACTGCGTGATCGCGACGCTCGACGTGAATCCGCACCTCGCGTGTCGTGTGCGGCGAAGCGGCGGGAGCGCGCCCGGATATGCGTTCACCGCCGCTCGTGCACCACCAGAGAATCGTTCTGCAGACATGCGTCCCAAGCGCTGCAACGCCGGCGCCATACTCCGCTACGAAGAACACGCATTCACTGCCGAGGAGCGCTGCCGATCGACAGCGAACCCTGGAGCGACCGAGTCAGCTAGTGATTACGAACAGCCGCTCGTCGAGCCGCAGTTCGGGCACTTGTGGCAAGCGCCGTTGCGCACCATCAGCGTGCCGCACTCGTGACACGGCGGAGCATCGGTCTCCTGCACCCACGCGCGGTCCTTCACTTCGACCGGGATGTGAGTGACCTCGCCGCCCTTCACCTCGACGGCGATGAAGTCCTTCGAGAGCAGCGGGACCTTCGGCAGGTCGAGCTGCGACTGCCGCGCGGCGGGGTGACGCTCACCCATGCCGACGCCGTCGAGCGGGAACCGGATCGCGAGCCAGCGGAACAGGTAGTCCATGATCGAGGTCGCGATCGGGATCTCCTGGTTGCCGGTGAAGCCCGAGGGCTCGAAGCGGGTGCCCTTGAACTTGTCGATGAGGACGTGGAGCGGGACGCCGTGCTGGAGCGCGAGGGAGATCGACGTGGCGAAAGAGTCCATCAGGCCGGCGATGACCGAGCCTTCCTTGGCCATGCGGACGAAGATCTCGCCGGGCGATCCGTCCTCGTACATGCCGACGGTGATGTAGCCCTCGTGGCCGCCGATCGAGAACTTGTGCGTGAAGGAGGCGCGCTCGTCCGGGAGCTTGTAGCGGTTCGCCATCGGCGGACCGGGGACGCGCGACTTGCGGACGCGCAGGGCCTCGACGAGGCGGCGCTCTTCGGGCGCGAGGAGCTCGAGCGGGTCGATGTTGACGACGGCAGCGGCGATCGCGGCGATCGGGGATTGCGAGCCGTTCGAGGTGGCCTGCTTGAGGTTCATCGAGAGCGGCTGGGTGCGCTTGCAGCCGTCGCGGTAGACCGCGATGGCCTTGAGACCCATCTTCCAGGCCTGGATGTACGCGTCCTCGATGTCCTCGACCGAGCAGTCGGTGGGCAGGTTGACGGTCTTGGAGATCGCGCCCGAGAGGAACGGCTGGACCGCGCCCATCATGCGGAGGTGACCCATGTAGTGGATCGAGCGCGTGCCGTTCGACGAGCGGAAGGCGCAATCGAAGACGGGCAGGTGCTCGTCCTTGAGGTGCGGCGCACCCTCGATCGTGTCGGTCGTGTCGATGTGCGCGATGATCTCTTCGACTTCCTTGGTGGAGTAGCCGAGGTTGGTGAGGGCCTCGGGGACCGTGTGGTTCACGATCTTGAGGAGGCCGCCGCCGACGAGGCGCTTGTACTTGACGATCGCGATGTCGGGCTCGACGCCGGTGGTGTCGCAGTCCATGAGGAACGCGATCGTGCCGGTCGGCGCGAGGACGGTCATCTGGCCGTTGCGGAAGCCGTACTTCTGGCCGAGCTCGATGGCCTCGTCCCACGCGTCCTTCGACGCCTGCATCAGCTCATAGGGCACGAACGCGGAGTCGACGCGGTCGCACGCGGCGCGGTGCTTGCGCATGACCTTGAGGAAGGGGTCTCGTTCTCGGCATAGCCGGCGAACGGGCCGGTTGCGTCGGCGGAGATCCGGGCCGAGGTCTTGTAGGCCTCGCCGCACATGAGGGCGGTGATCGCGGCGGCGTAGGCGCGGCCGGGCTCGGAGTCGTACGGCAGCGAGCGCGACATCAGGAGCGCGCCGAGGTTCGCGAAGCCGAGGCCGAGCGGACGGAACTTGTAGCTGTTCTCGCCGATCTTCTCGGTGGGGTACGCGGAGTTGTCGACGATGATCTCCATCGCCGTCGCGGTGGTCGAGCAGCCGCGGCGGAACGCCTCGACGTCGAGGTCGCCGGCGACGCCGGTCTCAGACGCCTTCTGGAACTTGCGGAGGTTGAGCGAGGCCAGGTTGCAGGCCGAGTCGTCGAGGAACATGTACTCGGAGCACGGGTTCGACGCGTTGATCCGGGCCGTGTTGATGCACGGGTGCCAGTCGTTGATCGTCGTGTCGTACTGGATGCCGGGATCGCCACAGACGTGGGCGGCGGTCGCCATCTTGCGCATCATCTCGCGGGCGCGGAAGGTCTCGACCTTCTTGCCGTCGGTGACGCCCTTGGTCGAGAACTCACCGTCGCGGAGGACGGCGTTCATGAACTCGACGGTGACGCGGACCGAGTGGTTCGCGTTCTGGTAGTTGACCGAGTCGTACGCGCCGCCGACGACATTGAAGCCGCCGTCGTAGCCGGCGTCGATCAGCACCCATGCCTTCTTCTCCTCGATCGCCTTGCAATCGATGAAGTCGACGACGTCGGGGTGCTCGATGTTGAGGATGACCATCTTCGCGGCGCGGCGGGTCTTGCCGCCCGACTTGATGGCGCCGGCGAA
>JACCQV010001092.1 GCA_013813945.1 Deltaproteobacteria bacterium
ACTAGGCTTCGATCCCGTTGGCGGCGATGGCGCCACCGCGACCGACGACGCTTCCGCGAACGACGCGACCGGGGACAGCTCCGGCATGATGATCGATGCGGCGATGATCGATGCACTGCCGGCGGCATGCGCGCAGGCGATCGTCATCACCCTCGGGCGCACGGCTCCCATCAGCACGTGCACGCACCCCGACCTCCTCGATGGATGCGCGGCGACAGCGAAGCAAGAGGTCGTGTTCAAGTTCACGCCGTCTTCGACGGCCGGCCACACGTTCGCCGCGTACAACCCTGGTACGACAACTATCTCGAACCCGACCCAGCTCCTCGACACCAACTGCATGCCGGTCAGCTGCGCGGGACTCTCGGGCCGGACGTTCACCGCGGGTGAGCCGGTCTACTTCGCGGTCGAAGCGTCGTCCGTGGCGTGCACGATGATCGAGCTCGAGATCACGAGCCCGTGACGATCAGCCCTTGAGGAACGCGACGGTCACGCCGTCGCCGCCCTCGGCCTGCTCGCCGGCGCGGACCTTGTCGATGCCCTTGTGAAGATTCAGGTGCGAGCGGATCGCGGCGCGCAGGGCACCCGTGCCGTGGCCGTGAACCACGAACACGGCGTCACGGCCGGCGAGCATGCTCTCGTCGACGAACCGGTCGACCTGGGTCACGGCGTCATCCGCGCGGTTGCCGCGGACATCGATCGTGGTCTCGACGGTGCGCGCGTTCGCCTTGCCACCGGCGGGCACGCCATCGACGAGCACGACCGGCGGAAGCTGCACCGGCGCGGGAGCTGGCTCCGGCTTCTTCGCCTGCTCGGCGCGGCGCGCGGAGCGATGCGTGTCGATCAGGACTTCCTTGATCGGCACGGTGGCGCGCATCGAACCGACGCGGACCTCGACCTTGCCGTCGGTATGGACGGCGACGAACTCGACGCGGCCGAGGCGCGGCACGATCAGCGGCACGCCGTGGACGAGCCGGTCGGGCGTCGCCGGCGTGCCCGGCGGCAACTGCCGCTGTGGCTCGTGACGTGAGACCTGCGCGCCGGGGATCGCGAGCCGGCGATTCGCGGCCTTGAGATCTTCCGCGGTGATCTCGGCAGCGGCCTTCGCGCGCAGCTCGCGGCGGACCTCCTCGATCTCGCGGCGCGCCGCCTTGAGCTCCTGGAATGCCTCGCCATGGATCGCGCGTGTCTGCTTCTCGAACCGCTGCAGCGACTTCTCGCGCGTCTGCTTCGCGGCGTGACGCTCGGACTCCACCAGCTCGAGCTCCGCGAGCAGCGCGGCACGCTCCTCCTCGATCCGGCGCTGCTGATCGGCGACGGACGAGAGCAGGTCCTCGACCTTGGCAACGTGCGGGCCGATCAGGTCACGCGCACGGTTGACGACCTCGGTGGCAACGCCCATGCGCTGCGCGAGGGCGAGCGCACCCGACGAGCCCGGCGTGCCGAGGTGGAGCTTGAACGTGGGCTCGAGCTTCGCGAGATCGAAGCCGACCGATGCGTTGGAGAACCGCGGATCGGTGGCGCCGAGCGCCTTGAGTCGCTCGTAGTGGGTCGTGATCATTCCAGTCACGCCCCGCGCGGCGAGCGCCTCGAGGACGGCCTGCGCGAGTGCGGCGCCCTGCTCGGGCTCGGTGCCGACCGCGATCTCGTCGATCAAAACGAGCGAGCCGGAGCCCGCCGTCGTGAGCAGCTCGCGGAGGTTGACCAGGTGGCCGGAGAACGTCGACAGATCGTTCTCGAGGCTCTGCGCATCTCCGATGTCGGTCCGGACATCGTGAAACCAGCCCATCGCACTGCCGCTCTCGGCCGTGAGGTGGAGGCCAGCTCGCGTCATCAGCGCCGCGAGCCCGACGGTCTTGAGCGCGACGGTCTTGCCACCGGCGTTGGGTCCCGAGATCAGGAGCGTCGCGCCTGCGGCGACGTGGACGTCGTTGGCGACGCAGCGGCGCTCGGCGAGCAGCATCAGCGGGTGACGCGCGTGGAGCAGCGCGACCCGCGGTGCCTCGTCGATGATCGGCTCTGCCGAGACCGTGTCCTCGGCCATGATCGCGGCGCCCGCGATGATGTCGAGCGTCTCCGCGGCATCGAGCGCCGCGAGGAACGCGTCGGCTTCCTCGGCGACCCAGCCGCTGAACTTCGCGAGGATGCGCCGCTCCTCGTCGGCGATCTCCGCTTCCGCGAGCTTCGCGCGGTTGTTGAGCTCGACGATCTCCTGGGGCTCGATGAACAGCGTCTGCCCGCTCTGCGAGGTGCCGTGCACGATGCCGGCGACGAAGCCCTTGCCGTCGGTCCGGACTGGCAAGACGTACCGCTCCTCGCGCTGCGTGTAGTACGCGTCCTGGAGGTACGGAGCGAACCGCTCGTCGGTGAGCAGGCTGCCCATCGACTTCTCGAGCTGCGCCTTGAGGGATGCGAGCGCGCGGCGCAACGGGCCGAGCGCATCACTCGCGTGATCGACGAGCCGGCCATCGGCATCGAACGCTTCGAGAATCGGGTGATAGACGTGACCGAGATCGCTGATCGCCTCCGCGCGCGCCGCCAGCTTCGGAGCGACCTGGTTGCGCTCGCGCAGGTGGGCGCGCAGACGCGTCAGCGAACGCCCCGTGGTGGCGACGGCGACGAGCTCCGCGGCCTCGAGTGCGGCGGCCTTCTTGACGCGATCGATCGCGGGCGCGATATCGCTGATCGAGCCGAGCGGCAGTGGCTCGCCGCGGGCCGCGAGACCACGCGCCTCGGTGATCTCCGCAGCGCGCTCTCGCGCCGCAGCGACGTCCCCGAGCATCTGCGTGGAACGCACCCGTGCCTCGCCGCGCTTCGTGGCGCAGCGCTTCGCCCAGTGGTCGACGAGGGTCGGCCAGCCGAGGTCTTCGAGGGTCCTTGCAGCGATCACGGGCGCCGTTTGTGCCACGAACCAGGGCTCGCGGCGAGCCCCCCGTCAGGGCGCGACGACGAGAAAGGCGATCTGGTACCAGGCGTCCTTCTCCTTGACCACCGGCATCGCGAGCCTGGACGCGATCGGATCGACGCAGCGCGCCGCCGCATCGATCGCGGCGCGCGTCGCCTCGAACGGGAGCTCGCCCGACGCGATCACCGAGACGCCGTCGGGCGGCGGTGCCGGGGGTGGCGGTGGGCGATAGCGGCTGCGCGTGAACGGGTCGGGACGGATCACCTTCGGTGCTGCCGAGCGCGGTCCCGAGCGGGTGATCTTGACCTCGATCGCCTGGTTCGGGACCTTCGCGAGGCACGCCCGCATCGCGGGCATGTGCTTGCGGACGATCGCGCGCGCGACGTCGAGATCCACGGCCGCGACCCCACCCGGCTTGCGCTCGATCGACTCGGGCAGCACGGTGGTCTTGAGCTCGCGCAGGTGATCTTCGGCGCGCTTGCGCCACGGGCTCTCCGGTGCGAGCCGGAGGAACTTGCGGAAGTACACGAGCGCGTACTCGGGGCGCGGCGGATCGTTCGACTCCCACGCGAGACCGAGCAGGTACTCGATCTCGCCCGCGCCGAGCAGCGGGATCTGCGGATTGCGCAGCGACGTGAAGCGCGCGTCGAGCTTTGCGGCTTCGCGTGCTGCGTTGATCGCGTCCGCCGGTCGGCGGGCACGATCGTAGGCGGCCGCAAGCAGCCAGCGTGTGAGCGCGTGCGACGGTACGTCACTCGCTTCGAGTGCAGCGCTCAGTGCGGCGATCGCCTCGTCGAGCTTGCCCATCGCGATCCGGACCTCGCCGAGCCGCATCAACATCTCGCCGGTGCCGGTGCCGCTCGCCGCTGCTTCCGAGAGCGTGCGCTCCGCGTCGCCGAGCTTCCCCGCCCTCGCGAGGCACAGGCCGAGTCGCTTGCGCTGGTCAGTGGTCGCTCTCGGATCGGGCGGATCGCCAGGCGTCGCCATCGCGGCGGCCTTCTGGAGATCCGCGCTGCACTTCGCCCACTGCTGGAGCTCCATGTACGCGGCTCCGCGCAGCGCGTACGCCTCCGGGTTCCTGGGCAACAGCGCGATTGCCTGATCGAGCTTGTCGACCGCGAACCGCATCTGGTCGTCCGTGCGATCCGACATCGCCTGCTTGGCGTCGGCCACCAGATCTCGGTAGGGCTCGCTACGCGGATTGGTCGCGTTGTCCCAGAGCTTGCTGCGCTCCGCGACCTCCTGATCCTTGTCGATCGGCTCCGGCGGATACTTCTTCGACTGCGCCCACGCGGTCGCAGCGAAGGTCACGGCCAGGAAGGGGACGACACGACGCACTGGCGTCAGTGTGACACGGCTCAGCCGGGGATGAGATCTTGAAGCGACGGGATGACCTTGTTGCGGCCGCTGCGCTTGGCCGCGTACAGGTTCTCGTCGGCGCGCTTGATCAGCATCGAGGGGTCGACGCCGGTCTCGCGGTGCAAGGTCGTCACACCGAGGCTGATCGTGAACTTGATCTCCTGCGCATCGAACATCGTGGGACGTTCCTCGATCAGGGTCCGCAGGTGCTCGGCGAACACGATCCCGCCCGGCAGCGCCGTCGACGGCAGCACGCATGCGAACTCCTCGCCGCCGTACCGCGCGAACAGGTCCTCGCGGCGAATGCGCGGCTTGATGCGACCCGTGAGATCCTTGAGGACGGCGTCACCGGCGAGGTGGCCTGCGCTGTCGTTGACCTTCTTGAAGTGGTCCACGTCGAACATCACGAGCGTCAGCGGATGACCGTGGCGCACGCACACCGCGATCTCGCGCTCGAGGAACTCGAGGAAGTAGCGCTTGTTGTGGATCCCCGTCATGCCATCCTGGATGGCCATGTTGTGGATCGCCTCGTGGTACGCGCTCTCGATGTTCGAGCCCGACAGG
>JACCQV010001094.1 GCA_013813945.1 Deltaproteobacteria bacterium
TCGTCGAACAGCATGAATGCGAGGTGGCACGCGCATGCGTCGAAGCTCGCGTCGGCAAACGGAAGCTGCTGCGCCCTGCCCTGCACCAGCACCACCCGCGCTCCGACCCGCGCGCGCGCGGCGACGAGCTCCTCGCGCGATAGGTCGATGCCAGCTGCGGCGGGTCCCAGGTGCGCGAGGAGGGCGCCGTCACCGCACGCGAGATCGAGGATGCGCGCATCCGGGACGCGAGAAGCCGACCGCACGACCGCCGCCAGCCGCGCGTAGCTTCCGGCGCGCCCGAACGCCTCCGCGGTGATCCCGGGATTCCGCGCGTGGAACTCGCGCACGAAGGCTTCGCGTTCGCTCACGCACGTTACGATACCCCGACGTGCTCTCCGGCCTGCTGATGGTCACGCTGGCTGCCGCTTCATGGGGGACGTGGAGTCTGTTCCTGCGTCCGACCGGCCTGCCATCCGAGGCCACGACCCCGGTCATCTTCCTCGTGATGGGGCTCGTCACGTTGCCGCTCGCCCTGCGCGGTCCGCGCTCGATCTGGGACCGGAAGACGGTCGGCCTCTTGCTCGCGAGCTCCGCGTTTGACGCGCTCAACGTCCTGACGTTCTTCGCCGCGATCGAGACGACCACGATCGCGATCGCCGTACTCACCCACTACGTGGCGCCGATCTTGATCGCGCTTGCCGCACCGTCGATCGATCGGATCCGCACGCCGGGCGCGCGGCCCGCGGCCGTCGTCGCGCTGCTCGGGCTCGTGGTGATTCTCGAGCCGTGGCGGGAAGCGGCTCCTGGCGCAACGCTGGGAGCGATCCTCGGTCTGAGCTCCGCCGTCTGTTACACGGGCAACGTGTTCGCAGTGCGCCGGCTCGCTCAGCGGATCGGGGCGACCCGGGCGATGTCGTATCACTCGCTGATCGTCGCCGTGGTTGCGACGCCGCTGCTGGTCGTCTACGGGAACATGTTCTCCACCACGGATCTGGCCCTTCTCGCTGTCGGCGCCGCCACGATCGGGGCAGGCTCCGGCATCGCCTTCGCGATTGGCCTGATCCGGATCGGCAGCGCCCGTGCGGCGGTCCTCACGTTCGCCGAGCCCATCGTGGCGGTCGTTGTGGGGGTCGTGGCGTGGCACGAGCCCTTGCGTCCTCTCGCAGCCGTGGGAGGCGCGATGGTCCTCGGTGCCGGCATCTACGTTGCACGTAAGGTCGCCACATCATGACCACGTTGCCGCGCGTCACCATCGCCATGCCCGCTTACAACGAGGAAAACTACATCGAGACCTGCATCGCGAGCGTCCAGGCGCAGGATTACCCCCGCGATCAGATCGAGATTCTCGTCGCCGATGGCAGGTCGACCGACCGTACCCGGGAGATCCTCGCACGCCTCACCGCGTCGGATCCGCGCATCCAGGTCATCGACAACCCCGACAAGATCCAGGCGGCCGGGCTGGGGCAGATCGTCAAGCAGTCGACCGGCGACGTCATCGTTCGGATGGACGTCCACTGCGAATACGCTCCCGACTACGTCAGCAAGTGCGTGGACGCGCTCGAGAAGACCCAGGCCGACAACGTCGGTGGCGCCCAGCGCTCCAAGGCAAAGACGTTCTTCCAGCGTGCCTTGTGCGCCGCACTGAACAGCCCGCTCGGCACCGGTGGCGTCAAGTATCGCCACGAAGGTGGCGAGGGCTTCGTCGACACCGTGTTCCTCGGTGCGTTCCGCCGCCGCGTGTTCGAGACCGTCGGCATGTGGGATCCCAAGGCGATCACGAACGAGGACTCCGAGCTCAACCAGCGCATCCTCGAGTCCGGCGGCAAGATCTTCCTGTCCAAGGACATCAAGGTTCACTACTACCCGCGCGACTCGTTCAAGAAGCTCGCGATCCAGTACTTCCGCTACGGCAAAGGCCGGGCGCGCACGCTGATCAAGCTCGGCAAGTACCCGACGCTTCGCCCGATGGGCCCGTTCCTCCTCGTCACCGGCCTCGCATCCACGCTGCTCCTGCCGCCGCTGTGGCCGGTCGCGCCGTTCGCGTTCGCGACCTACGCCC
>JACCQV010001119.1 GCA_013813945.1 Deltaproteobacteria bacterium
TCCAGATCGTCAACACCACCGAGCGTGCGTCGACGAGCACCCTCGCTCTCCAGATCAAGAACGCGACGCTGGTCGGTGGCGGCGGCGTGCAGTCGATTCCCGCGCAGGGCAGCATCGTGGAGTACGCCACGCTCCGCGCCGTGCGCGCCGGCAAGATCGAGATCCATGCGGCACTCTCGGATGCCGATGCGGTGCTCCGCACGATCGAGGTCCGCCCGTCGGGTCGACCGGAGACGGTGACGCGAACCGGCACGCTCGCCGAACCGCGAACGCTGACCATCGATGGACCGGTCGGCTCCGATCCGGCGACGGATCGCGTGCGCCTGCTCGTGTATCCCGGTGCGCTCGCGCTGCTGCGCTCGGAGCTCGGTGTCTCGATGTACCGCGACAGCGTCGCCGACGATGCGTATGCGTTGCTGCTCGCGGGCAAGGCGAGCACGCTGCTCGCATCACTCGGAGACAAGGCGGACCCCGATGCGATCCGCACGCTGTCGATCCTCACCGGCCAGCGTGCGATCCGAGGCGGCCGGACCCTAGACGTCGATCGCGCGACGCTCCTGACCGAGGCCGCGCTCGCGCATCCGCAGAACCCCGTGCTGTCACGCCTCGGCGAACGTGCGGCCGCGTACCTCGCGCAGAGTCAGCGCCCGGATGGAACCTTCGCCGGCGGTACGGGCTGGACGATGCAGCGCGTTCTCGTGGCGACCGCGGAGGCGACCCGTGCGGTTGCGTCGGCGCACCTCACGAGCACCGAGCGCCAGCGTTCGCAGGCGGTCGCGTTCCGCGCGCAGGCTGCGTTCGAGCGCAACCTCGCGCACATCCTCGATGGCTACACGGCAGCAGCGATCCTCGCGAGCGGTGCCGTCAAAGGGGAGCTCGCCGAGAAGCTGCGCGTGATCGTCAGAGCGGCGATCAAAGCCGATGCAGATGGCACGAAGTACCTCGAGGTCATCGACGGCACGGTGCGCTCCGACGGATCGCGACCCGGCCGCGCCGAAGCGACCGCACTTGGGGTGCTCGCCCTCGTCGGAGATC
The DNA here is from genome assembly GCA_013813945.1 of Deltaproteobacteria bacterium. Taxonomy (GTDB): domain Bacteria; phylum Myxococcota_A; class Polyangia; order Haliangiales; family Haliangiaceae; genus JABFXX01. The sequence goes on from JACCQV010001119.1 coordinate 1,036, forward strand.
CGAAGGCACCGCTCGCGGATCTGGGAGCGACGCTGCTCGGTACGTATGGTCCCGAGCGTGGCTGGGGCGACGGTCGCGCGAACCTCGCATGCATGCAGGCGGTACTCGAGCTGTTCAAGACGCCGGTGCCCGAGGGCGTGAAGATCACGCTGTTGATGGACGGCAAGCCGATCACGGAAGGGACGCTGAATCGCGAGGCACTTCGCGAGGTGCTCGCGCTCGAAGCTGCAGCACCAGGGTTTGCAGGTACGCACGAGTGGAAGATCGTCGCGGAGCCCGCGGTGCCAGGCCTGGGCTTCGCGCTCGATCTACGCGGCTGGGTGCCGTGGCAGAAGCAGACCACCCAGAGCGGACTGGAGATGTCGTTGACGCCGGCTCCCGTGATCGGCGAGGTCGGTAAACCCGTCGAGGTCACGATCGCGGCGATCGCGCCCTCCGGTGTCGAGATCAAGATCGTCCAGTCGCTGCCCGCCGGGATTCAGGTCGATACGCCGAGCCTGCAAGCTCTGCTCGATGCGGGAGCGATCACGAAGTTCGAGCCTGCAGATGGCAAGCTCGAGCTGACCGTCCCGGCGCTCGAACCGGGACAGACGTTGAGCATCAAGTACAAGGTGATCCCGACTCTCGGCGGCACGCTGCGCAGTGCGGCATCGTCTATCTCGGCTGCTGGCACGGTCTTTCACGTTCCGCCGAGCGAGTGGACGATCAAGTAAGGGGACGGCGGCCGCTAGCGCGGCGCGCGATCGCTGTTGCCAGCGATGCTTTGAATCGTGGCCACGAGCTCTCGTGCCTCGATCGGCTTGGACATGTGGACCTGATACCCGGCGAGCATCGCGCGCGTGCGGTCCTCGGATCGCGCAAAGGCGGTCAACGCGATCGCGGGCGTGCGACCGCCGAACCCGCTCTCGAGTGCTCGAACATCGCGAATGAACTGATAACCATCGCGGTCGGGCATCCCGATGTCACTGACAATCACGTCAGGGCGACGGTTCTTGACGACGTCCACGCCCTCCAAGGCCGATGCGGCGAGGAGCACCTCGGCGCCGGCAAATTCGAGCACGGATGCAACCAGGTCCCGAGCATCCTGTTCATCGTCGATGATGAGCACGCGGATTCCAGCGAGCGAAACGTCGGGGGCGCGGACCACGGCGAACTGACCGCTGGTCGGGTGCTGACGCGGTGTCGACACGTCCTGGATCGCACGCAGCGGCAGGCTGACGACGAAGGTCGCCCCCTTGCCCTCGCCTGCACTGGAGGCCGTGACGGTGCCGCCATGCAGCTCGACGAGCTGCTTGACGATCGACAGGCCGAGGCCGAGCCCGCCGAACCGGCGCGTGGAAGAGGAGTCGGCCTGACGAAAGCGCTCGAACAGGTGCGGCACGAAGTCCGCGTCGATCCCCATGCCGGAGTCATGGACCGTGATCTCGACGTGCGAGTTGACGGCCTGGAGGAGCACGTCGATCCTGCCGCCCTTGGGCGTGAACTTGACCGCGTTGGTCAGCAGGTTCCAGATGACCTGCTGCAGCCGGTTGGGGTCGCCGAACACGGGACTCGCGTTCGGGTCGATGGTCTTGCGAACCAGGATCGACTTGGCATCGACGGACGGTCGAACCGTATCGATCGCCGCTTCGAGGATCGCTGATAGCTCGATCCGCTGCACGTCGAGGCGGATCTTGCCCGACACGATCCGGTTCATGTCGAGCAGGTCCTCGATCAGCTGGGCCTGTGCACGAGCGTTGCGCGCGATCGTCTCGAGGCCGCGCCGCGAGTCGTCGTTTGTGGTGGTCCGGCCAAGCAGAAGCTCGGACCAGCCGAGCACGGCATTGAGCGGCGTGCGGAGCTCGTGCGACAACGTCGCCAAAAACTCGTCCTTCATCAGGCTGATGCGCTCGACCTCGTTGCGGGCGACGCGCTCCGCGTCGAGCAGTCGCGCGCGCTCGTCAGCGGCGCGCTTCGCATCCTGATACAGACGTGCGTTATCGATTGCGATCCCCGCTTGTGCGGAGATCCCGACGATCAGGCGCTCGGCGCGCTCGGTGAACACGTCGGTATCCTCGTGACCGAAGAACAGACCGCCGATCACCTGCCCCGAGCGTAACGTGACCGGGATCGCGAGATAGCTGCGCACCGGGAGATGTCCGGGCGGCATCCCGTGATGCGGTTTCCACTTTCCGTAGCGCGGATCCTTGGTGATATCGCCGACTCGGATCACGCCCTCGCCAGCGAACGTCGGCGCGAATACCGGCGTCGCACGCGGATGGCCGAACTTCTCGAAGGCCTCGCGCGGCGCGCCTGACAGCGTGTACAACGTGAACACGTCGCCATCGTCGTTGGTCGCCGTGTAGAAGAACGCGCCGAACTGAGCACCGCTGAGCTGCGTACCTGCATCGGTGACGGCCTGGACGATCGCCTGCAGCTCGAGCTGCGAGGCGAGCAGTGCGCCGGTCTTGTTCAGCAGCTCGAGGATGCGGGTCTCCTCGACGAGCTTGTCCTTGGTCGCCAGCAACTCGTGCTCGGCGCGCTGCCGGGCTTGCAGGATGCTCTGCACGTTCTGCAGCGCGGCAGAGCGCAGCAGCTTTTCCTCGTCGTCCGCTTCCATCAGATTCCGAGTATCGCCGAAGCAAGCGCCGTTCCGCGCACGCGCGCCGTGATCTTCGCGAACGTCTTTTCACGCGTCGTCGAGTCGTCATCGCTGAATGGCGAGAACCCGCAGTCGTCGGTGGTGCCGAGCTGATCGACAGGGATGTACTCCGCGGCCTCGAGGATCCGGTCGCGAACCTCTTCTGCCGTCTCGACGCGCGGATCGATCGGAGCGACCACGCCGGCGAAGATGCGCTGCCCGGGCTTGAGGTGGTCGCGGATCACCTTCAGCACGCGCCTGCGATCGGGTTCGCCGGCAAGCGAGACGTAGTAGTTGGTGAGGTTGAGCTGGAGCAAGCTCGGCAACAGCTCGGTGTAATCGGCGTCCGCGCTGTGCGTCGAGTCGCGATCACCACCCGGGCAGGTGTGCACGCCGATCTTCTTGCGCTCCTCGGAGGTGAACCGGGCGAGCGCGAGGTTGTTGAGGTCGATGAAGCTCGCAAGCAATGCACCGGTCGGGTCGAGCTTGACCGCGAGTCGACCCTCCGTGAAGTCGACCTGCACTGCATGAGCTCCTTTTTCGATGCAGCGCCGGACCTCTCCGACGTGTTCTGTCAGGAGATCCTCGATGAACTGCTCCCGCGAGTACCCAGGGATGCCACCGGGCGGATAGAGCAGGCTCAGCGCGGAGGGCGAGATAACCGCTTGCTTGAGCGGCCGCTTCGCGAACCGCTGCGCGACATCGAGATAGTGATCCGCATGTTCCTTGTAGCGGAACGGCGCGTGGGTCAGCCGCGGCATGCGTCGCGTGTGACCCGCGGCGAATGGAATCTTGAATCCATCCGGCGCCATGTTCTCGAGGCCGTGGACGCAGTAGTCCCAGAAGTTGTGATACTTGCGCTGCTCGCCGTCGGAGATCACCGGCGAGCCGGTCGCCTCGAACCGGACGATCGTGTCGCGGATCGCGTCGATATAGAGAGGCTCGAGTGAAGGGTCATCCGACTTCCCGCCGTTTCGCGCCACCGCAGCGATCAGCTCGGGAGGACGCGGAATGCTACCGATGGGTTCGGTCGGGATCACGTTCCCATCATGGCCTACCCCGGCGGCGCGGACACGACGTACGCACTTCGTCATATAAGCCGAGCAGTTAGAACTCCGTTAGGCCGGTGAGCGCGCGGTGTGCAGCCGCAACGGAGCCGAGCTTCACGCGAAGGGTTTTCCAGGGGTCGCCGCGGCGATCGAGACGCAGGCGCACGTTCGGAAGCTTGATCCCGTCGGGGGTGATGGTTTCGATCTCGTCCCACCCGATCGGAGCGGAGACCGGTGCGCCGGCTCGCGCGCGCAACGAGTACGGCGCGACGATCGTTGCTCCGAGCGAGTTCCGCATCGTGTCGAGGTACAGCCGGTTCTTGCGATCTTTCTTGTAGAACTCGGTCGTCAGCATCTCGGGGTGCCGCGCGCACAGTCGCCTGGACATCCGATCGCAAAGGCGCGCGACCTCGTCGAACGTCGCGCGACCATCGAGAGGCGCGACCACGTGCAGCCCCTTCGAGCCCGTCGTCTTGACGAAGGCCGGCAACGCGAGCTGATCGAACAGCTCCTGCACCACGCGTGCGGTTTGCTGCACGAGATCGAACCGGCCCTCCGGCGGATCGAGATCGAACACGAGCTCGTCCGGATACTCCGGCGCTTCGCGGCGGCTCGTCCAGACGTGGAGGACGAAGCCACCCTGGTTCGCGAAGTACACCAGTGCCGCCGCCGAATCACAGATCGGATACACCACGCGCTTCTTCGTGCCGAGCTCCTCGCGCGCAATCCACGCGGGGTAGTGCTTCTGCGCGTGCTTCTGGAAGAAGCCGCCCTTGTCGATGCCCTTCGTGAACCGCTCGATCGTCAGCGGGCGCCGGCGGAGCTCGGGCAGCATCACCTCCGCGACGTCGCGGTAATACTCGATCACGTCGCCCTTGGTGATCCCGCTCTCGGGAAACACGATCCGGTCGGTGTTCGTACACGCGACCGTGATGTCTCCGAACACGTAGTTCACGCGGTATAGGTACACCATGCGTCACGCATTTCTCTCTGCCCCATGGTTCGACAAGGTCGACGAGCTGATCGCCGCTGCCGGTGATCTCCAGATTCCCGCCGAGATGAAGGCGGTGAAGATCAACATCACCGTCAGCTCGCCGCGCGGCGACGCGCAGGTCTTCCTCGAGGACGGCCTGTTCTCCCGCGGTCACCGCCCCGGTACGCCGACCACGCTGCTGCTCACCGAGGAGCTCGCCCGCAAGGTCTTCGTGGATGGAGACAATGCGGCCGGAGTGCAGGCGTTCCTCGCCGGCGAAATGAAGGCCGAGGGCGATCTCGCAGGGCTCGTTGCCATGTCGACCGTCGAGCCGAGCGCCGCGCAGAAGCGCCTGACCGTGCAGATCGCCTCGATCACCGAGTAGGTGTCGCCATGGCGCCGTGGCACCAAGGGTGTGTCGTGTCCGGAGGGTTGGCGCAACCGGTGCGGGTTCCGCGGTGTCGGTTGAGCGTGCGCATGCTGGTGTTCACGATCGCGCTTGGCTGCGCTGGATCTGCCGGCTCGATGCCCGTGATGCCTGCGCCTTCGCCTGCCCCTGTGGCCGCGCCGATGGAACCGCCCGAGCCAACTCCGCTCGCCACCGCCCCGGTGGAGACGGTCGAGGGCCCGACCTCGTCTCCCGGCCGTCACCCGCGGATCCCTCGCGGCCCGCTCGCGAAGGC
>JACCQV010001122.1 GCA_013813945.1 Deltaproteobacteria bacterium
GCCCTCGATGGTGATCGTCGTCGTCGGATCGAGCGGGATCGCCGAGATCTGGACGCTCTGCATCGCAAGCCCGACCGAGGCCGCATAGCTCGCGATCCCCGGATCGAAGTCGGGCGACAGCGGCGCGGTCAGCGGCTCCACGGGTGCCGACCACAGTGTGATCGATGCCAGCCGCGCGCTCGGATCGCCCGGACCGGTCGCGTCCGCGGCCGGGTCAAACCCGATCCGGCCGCACCCGCCAAGCAGACCGGCGACGGCGATCAGGGCACGCATCGATGGCATCCAACTCGAGGATCGCACGACGCCGGCCGGGATCATCGGAATACGTAGACCGCGCCGCTGTCGAGTGCAGCGTTGTTGGCCTGGTCACCGCCGACGCCGGCGGCGCTGCTGTCCTCGAGATCCGCGCCGACCGCGAGGGTGTCGCCCGAAACCGCCACCGGGTCGCCGAAGAAGTCGCCGGCGTCGGTGTTGGACGCCTTGAGGTAAGCCTGTTGCGACCAGGCCGGTCCGGTCCGGGTGAATACGTAGACCGCGCCGCTGTTGAGTGCGGAGTTGTCGGCCTGGTTGCCGCCGACCCCGTCGTCCTCGTCGTCCGCCTCGTCCTCGTCGAACAGCTCGGCCCGCGACCCGAGGGCCGCCAGCGCGAGTTGCACGACGATCAGCTCGCCGCGGAGCTCGTTCTGGGTGAGGAGCTGATCGGCGAGCACGCCGAGCGCGCCCGGATCCTCGGGATGATCGAGGAGCTGCTCGGTGAGCTGGAACGTGACCGGATCGAGCGCGGCTCTTGGCTTCGTGGCCTCGCGCTCCGCGGCCAGCTGGGCCTCATGGCGTCTGGCGTGGCTCGCGACCTCCGCGGCGGCACGCTCGGCGAGCTTCGTCTCGAGCTGCGCACGATCCGCGATCACGACGTCGCCGCGGACATCGGCGAGCCCGCGGCGCAGCACATCGGGTGACGTGGCGAGGGCGCATCGCAGGTGATAGTGCCGCTGGATCAGCGTCGGGATCCCGATGTCGTGCGCCTCCTCCGAGAGTCGCGGCGTGCCCTTCTCGATCACCTTGTCGCACGTCACGCACTTCGATCGAGACGTCTCGCTGGTTCGATCCAGTTCGCCACGGCGGCATCTTCACGCGCGGCGCGCGGATCGTTCCAGGTTCTGCTATGCGCGGGATGTTTCGCAGCTCACCAACGTCGATAACGGTCGCAGGAACCTGGCGGAGATCAGCGGCCCACGATTGTCGTGCGACCACTTCGAGCATTTCTGCGAACGCTGGGAGCCGCTCCGATTTGGCGAGCCGCGTCTTCTGTGCGGGTGGTGCGGCGCCACGTCGGATCTCGCGGACCTCGGTCTTGTTGATCGTGAACGTGCCATTGCGCTGACCGAGCACAACGAGCGAATCGTTCTCTGAGACGACGCGACCGTAGACCTTCTGCCCGTCGATCAGATCAACTTGATCAGGGCCGCCAGTTTCTTCTTCGAGCGAACCACTCGCAGTAGTTGGCGCTGCCGGGGTCGGAGCGCGACATGCACTCAGCGCGAATAGAATCAGAACGACGATGCGATGAAACATTCTTACCTCCACGGTGACCGCAACCTGCCGGGCGACCTGCTGCTTCGCGACGACGCCGACAAGCGACAGTTTGGATTCACGCTCGCGCGACAGCTGCTCCGCGCGGCACATCCCTGTCGGTGAACTCTTCGACCGATGCCAAACCTGACCCCTTCTTGAACTTCATCCTGCACAGGAAGTTGGCCATAGCCTCGGACGGGTCGAGCGTCTCGAAGCCGAGCTTCTCCAGGGACTGTCTCGGAGTGATGATGCTGAGAACGGAAGTCGGCTCGATGTGCCCGGTGACCGGATCGAGGAGGTCCGTGCGAACCGTGACGACGGCCCACTCTACCGGCAAGGCAGCGAAGGTTTCTCGGCATGCACGCAGCGCGGCACCGCATATGTAATGGGTGCGGATCTTCTGCGACAGCAGAAACCTGATCTATTCCGCGAGGTTGGTTTCGGTGGCGGTTTCCGGATCGATCGCCAGCGGGTAGCGTCCGCGGCCTGATGACAACCGCGCGCGCCGCGACAATCGCCAATGACAGCCGGTTCTGCGAATCTCAGCGGA
>JACCQV010001123.1 GCA_013813945.1 Deltaproteobacteria bacterium
GAGCACGGACGCGAGCTGTTTCGCGAGCTCCGTCTTGCCGACGCCGGTCGGTCCCGCAAACAGGAAGCTGCCGGTCGGCTTGTCGTGCGAGCCGAGGCCGGCGCGCGACAGCTTGATCACCGTCGAGAGCTGCTTGATCGCCTCGTCCTGACCGTAGATCAGGCGCTTGAGCTCGCCCTCGAGATCCCCGAGCTTCTTCTTGTCGGCGCTCGACACGCTGCGCGTCGGGATCCGGGCGATCTTCGCGATCACCTCCTCGATCAACGACGGCAGGATCTCGCTGGGCCGGTTCTCCGGCAGCATCAGCCGGACCTTCGCGCCCGCCTCGTCGATCACGTCGATCGCCTTGTCGGGCAACTGCGAGCCGGAGATGTGGCGTGCGGACAGCTCGACTGCGGCCTCGATGGCCTGGTCGGTGTACTTGACGTTGTGGTGCTCCTCGTAGCGAGGCTTGAGACCCTTCAGGATCTCGATGGCCTCGGGAATCGTCGGCTCACCGATGTCGATGCGCTGGAACCGGCGCGCGAGGGCGCGGTCCTTCTCGAACGCCTGTCGATAATCCTTGAACGTCGTCGAGCCGATGCAGCGAAGCTCGCCGTTCGACAGCGGTGGCTTGAGGATGTTCGCCGCATCCATCGTGCCCCCGCTGGTCGCGCCGGCGCCGATGATGTTGTGGATCTCGTCGATGAACAGGATCGACTTCGGATCCTCGATCAGGACCTTCATCACGGCCTTGAGGCGCTCCTCGAAGTCACCGCGGTAGCGCGTGCCGGCGAGCACGGCGGTCATGTCGAGCGAGTACAGCTTCGCGTCCTTGAGCGACTCGGGAACCTTGTTGTCGACGATCCGCAAGGCTAGGCCCTCTGCGAGCGCCGTCTTGCCGACGCCGGGCTCGCCGATCAGCAACGGGTTGTTCTTCCGCCGGCGCGATAGCACCTGGATCATCCGCTCGAGCTCGTCGGCGCGCCCGATCAGTGGATCGATCCTGCCATCGCGCGCGCGCTGGGTGAGATCGACGCAGAAGCTCTCGAGCGGGTTCGCGACCTTCGCATCCTCTTGCCCGTCATCCTCGACGCCACGCGTGCGCGGGACCACCGGCCCCCCGCCCGTCTCGACCTTCGACACGCCGTGCGAGATGTAGTTGATGACATCGAACCGCGACACGCCCTGCTTCTCGAGCAAGTAGACCGCGTGCGAGTCACGCTCGCGGAACATCGACGCGATGACGTTGCCGGTCGTCATCTGCTGGCGGCCTGCAGCCTGGACGTGCATCGCGGCGCGCTGGAGAACGCGCTGGAATGCCAGCGTCTGGTCCGGGCCAGACTCCTCGCCCTCCGGCAGCTCGTCGACTTCCTCGTCGAGGAACCGCTCGAGATCGCCGCGCAGCTTCTCCGGATCGCCACCGCACTTGGTGACGATGTCGGCGCCGCTCGGATCATCGAGGATCGACAGCAACAGGTGCTCGAGGGTGAGGTACTCGTGACGGCGGACGCGGACGTCATCGACGGCGCGCTGGAGGGTGGCTTGAAGCTCGGGCGACAGCATGGGGAAGCCTCTCAGTCCGTGGGTTCGATCGAGAGCTGGAGTGGAAACTGCTGGGCCTTGGCGAGGTGCATGGTCTTGGTGACCTTGGTCTCCGCGACCTCGAACGTGTAGACGCCCGCGACCCCGACTCCGTTGTTGTGGACGTGACTCATGATCGCCGTCGCGTCGGTCTCGTTCTTGTGGAACACGGACTGGAGCACCCACACGACGAACTCGCGCGTCGTGTAGTCGTCGTTGTGTAGCAGCACCTTGTACATCGGGGGCTTCTTGGTGCGCGTACGCTCATCGAGCACCAGACCCGTCTGGCGGTCCCCCTTCGCAGGGGGCTTCTTCTCATCCGAGAGCCGCCAAGACATATGGACGCCCATGACTCAATCTTACGAGACCCAGGACTTCTGTGTAGTGCCCTGGGCACACGTAAGCAGCCCGCGATTTCGGGCAGGTTTCGCGGAGATCGGCCGCCGAGCGTCGATCGCTGATCCGCGAGCTAGGAAGCGTCGTTCGAGGTCTTCGGACGTGCGACGACCGCGTAGACACCCTTGTGGCGGCGCGAGCGGACCTGCGGGACCTGCGGCGGCGGCGGCTCGGGCGGCCACTCCGGCTGCGTGCCTGCGCGCGACATCATCGCGGTCCGCGGAACCGGCATCCGATCGGTGTCGCTGACGTCCTCGATCTCGGCGCAGTCGAGGTCCGCGAGCTGGCGCGTGAGCGTGTCTTCCGACATCTGCTCGACCTCCATCTCGTCCAGCACGTCCAGCTCGTCCAGCGGGTTCAGGTGGTCCACCTGGTTGCCGAACATGATCAGCGTGTCGACGAGGACCGCCGTATCGTCGAAGCCCGTGATGTTGACCGAGTCGGTATCCGGATCGTCCATCGTCTCCTCGGTGAGCTAGTGCAACGCTCGTTCCGAACCCCCATCGTTTCATGTTCGCGAAGTCACGTGCAACACAATGTTCGAGCTGGGGGTTGCTCGCCACGTGCGTGGGTGTAGGTGGTCCAACCGGCAGATCTTCCCGCCACTCTGTGGTCAAGTCGCGCCATGCCTGTCGCCGATAACACCACCACCTGGGTCAACGAGAAGTTCAACGCGTCGATCGTTCCGACGCTGGTCGACTACATCAAGATCCCGAACAAGTCGCCGATGTTCGATCCCGAGTGGGTGAAGAGCGGACACATGGCGAAGGCCGTCGATCTCCTCGCCGGCTGGGCGAAGAAGGAGCTCCCCGAGGGCGCCACGCTCGAGATTGTTCGGCTCAAGGACGGCGCGAAGGATCGCACCCCGGTCATCTTCATCGATATCCCGGGTACCGGCGGCAAGGCGGGTGACACCGTCATGCTCTACGGCCACCTCGACAAGCAGCCGGAGATGACCGGCTGGCGCGAGGGCCTCGGACCGTGGGTGCCCGTGATCGAGGGCGACAAGCTCTACGGACGCGGCGGTGCGGACGACGGCTACGCGATCTTCGCGTCGTTGACCGCGATCAACGCGCTTCGCAAGGACAAGATCCCGCACGCGCGCTGCGTCGTGCTGATCGAAGCGTGCGAGGAGTCGGGCAGCTACGACCTGCCCGCGTACATCGATCACCTCGCGCCGAAGATCGGCGACCTCTCGCTCGTGGTGTGTCTCGACTCCGGCTGCGCGAACTATGACCAGCTGTGGTCGACGACGTCGCTGCGTGGCCTCGTGATCGGCAACCTCGAGGTGTCGCTGTTGACCGAAGGCGTCCACTCGGGCGACGGCACCGGCGTGATCGCCGCGAGCGAGCGCGTGATGCGCATCCTCCTCGATCGGATCGACGACAGCCTCACCGGCGTCATCAAGCTCGACGCACTCGCCACGCAGATCCCGAAGCAGCGCGTGCTGCAAGCGGAGCGCACCGCGGAGGTGATCGGGGACGAGGTGTTCAACAAGTTCCCGCTGCAGCCGGGCGTCGCCCCCGTCACGAAGAATCTCGTCGAGTTGATCCTGAACCGGACGTGGCGCCCGGGCCTCGCGATCACCGGCTCGGAAGGCTGGCCACCGATCGGAAACGCCGGCAACGTGCTGCGGCCCTCGACGACGCTCAAGCTGTCGATCCGGATCCCGCCCCGCGTCGATGCGGTGAAGGCGCAGGCCGCGGTGAAGGCGGCGCTCGAGAAGGACCCGCCCTACGGCGCGAAGGTGACGTTCACCGGCGGTACCGCGAGCCCGGGCTGGGATGCGCCGGAGATCGCCCCGTGGCTCGACCAGGCCCTCGACACCGCCTCGCAGCGGCACTTCGGCAAGCCGGCCATGTACATGGGCGAAGGGGGGACGATCCCGTTCATGTACATGCTCGGGGAGAAGTTCCCGAAGGCGCAGTTCTGCATCACCGGTGTCCTCGGACCCGGCTCGAACGCGCATGGACCGAACGAGTTCCTGCACATCCCCACGGCGAAGCGCCTGACGCTGTGCGTCGCCGACGTGCTCGCCGCGCACGCGCAGCAGCCGTGACCTCGAACGAGCGTCGTCGTATCCTTGCAGCCACGTACTTCGCGACACGCGTCACGACGAGGTCGGCGGACGCGGCGCACCCGGCGGGTTCTCGGCGATCGCGCGCAGCGCGTCGCGGACCTCGCCGGGACGCCCGAGGCCGGCCTGGACGAACGCGCGAGACAGCGCGTCGTAGCTGCCGTACCCGACGGTGCGCGCCACGGTCTCGGCGATCTCAGCCGCCCCAGGGGTCGATCGGCAGCGGGCAGCCGGTGAGGGTCGCGGTCGCGGCGATCGTGACGAGCAGGAGGAACACGGGACGGGAATAGCGATGGAAGCGATGCATGGTGTGTAGTCCTTTCGATCTCGATGAAGGGTTTCAGTACGACCAGTCGAGGGGATTGCGGCAGCCAGTCGCGGTGATTGCGGTGACGAGCAGCAGGAACAGGGGACGGGAACAGCGCTTGAAGAAATGCATGCCCGACCATCGAGCAAGCGGCGATCCATGCGAGCGTGATCGCGAAGTCCGCGGATCGTCATGGTCACTTCGCCCTGCTCGCGAGCCGTGGCGCAAACTACGGATCGCCCGTTCCGTAGATCACGACATGTTGGCCACTCGGGTAGCCACGCGCGTCATCCGCCGCAGTCGGTCTTGTCCGCAGGTCCAGCGAGCACGTAGGGGCCACCCTCGCTATCCTTGTCACCAAGCGTCTTGCGATCGGCGGACAGCACAAGCCGGCTCTCCTTGCCCTTTGGCTCGCTCACCGACGACACGAACACGATCGCCGAAGCCTCGATGCGATACGTGCCGCGATCGCAGTTACCGTCGAGGCACCATCGGACGTAGCCTCCATTCGGACACAGCGTGTAGCTGTAGCTGCCGCCGCGGCCCCCGCCGAGCTCGGGCCCCGCGTACGTCACGCCATCCTTGCCGATCGGCACCGGAGCACCGGTGGCCGGCGCGCTCACCGGATTCGCGCCCGACGCGCTCGACGGCGCGGCTGCGTCGCGCGGCTCCTTCTTGCATCCCGTCGTGCATGCGATCGCGATCAGCATCGTCAGCTTCCAGATCCGGTGGTTCATGGCTCGAGCCTCCCAGATAGAGACGCGCGAAGCTCGATCTCGGCGTGCGATGTCGCGAACTACCTGGCTCGCAAGTCCGCGCCCGCGTCCTTGCGTCGAGGCCGAGACAGTAGCGGCAGGCGTGTCCGGCCGCGAACTGAGCGTGCCGACCTCGAGCAGGTCGTTCACGACATCGGTCGCGGTGCGCCGGGCGGGTGCTCTGCGATCTCGCGCAACGCATCGCGCACCTCACCCGGGCGACCGAGGCCGGCCTGGACGAACGCGCGCGACAGTGCATCGTAGCTGCCGTAGCCGACCGTGCGAGCCACGGTCATCGGCGAGCTCGTCGGTGCGCTGAGCAGCGCCATCGCGAGCTTGAGCCGCCAGTGCAGCATCGTGGTCCGCCAGCGCACGCTCTGCGAGAGCGCCATCGTCCCCGCGAACGACAGTAGATCGCGCTGCAGCTGGCGCGGCGAGCGCGACGCCGCATCGCCGAGCTCGGTCAACGATGGCAACGGGGACATCGTGAGGACGCGAGAGAACGCGCTCCAGATCCGATCGACCCC
>JACCQV010001124.1 GCA_013813945.1 Deltaproteobacteria bacterium
CGTGAGCTCGCCGCGGAGCAGGAAGTCGAGCAGACCGGTCTCGTACGCTGCGACCTCCGGGAGGAGGTGCGCGATCTGCTCGAGCATGCAGTCGTCGTCGATCCAGAACTCGAGCACGCCGTGCTCGACCTTGTAGCGAGCGAGGCAGGTCCCGTTCGCATCGCGAAGCGTCGTGCCGTCATCGCGGCTCGCCGCCATCAGGTTGAGCCGTGTCGGTAGCGCTGGTTGGGGGCGCGCGAGTGAAGGGCGCGAGTCGCCGCCAATGCGGCTCGACGACGGCAACGTGTTCGGTGAGAAGTACGAGCGCGCGACGAGATCGGCGAGACCGCCGCCGTCCTTGGACGAGAAATAGTCGCGCAGCCGGGTTCGCGTGATGGTCCGCGACGGACCCGGGACGCCGAGCCGGCCATGCGCGAGCGCGGCGATGCGCTCGAACCGAGAGCCAAGATCGTCGGGACCGGCGCCGAGGGGAGCGAGGTGCGCGGCTTCGTCGGATCGCACGCGCGACGGTGCACCGAGATCGCCGAGCGTGTGGAGGATCGCGCCGGCCGCGACGAGCGCTGCCGCCATGTGCCGCGAACGCTCGCCCGGCGTCCTCGCCGTCGCAGCCTTTGCGTACTGGAGGTAGAACGAAGCGAGGTTGAACGGGTTGGTCTTGGAGAGGACCCAGTCCGGCGCGGGGATCCCGCGATCCGGCAGGTCCGCGCGACCGATCGCCTCGCGCGCCTTGTCGGAGATGCCCTCGAGGACGCTGCGCTCGGGCGCCTGCCAGCCCCGCTGGGTCTGCGGATCGAAGAAGTGATTCGCACCGTGGCTCGCCGGAAGATCGGCGAGTGCTGCACCGGCAGAGATCCACGACAGCGCGACCTGGCGGCCACGTGCATCGGGTACGGCGCCATGAGTCGGTGACAGCAGCCGGACGGCCGCGATCAACGTCGGCGCATCGGCCGGCGGAATCGTCATCGGCTCGAACAGACCACCGCTGAAGCCGAGGCTGACGAGTCGCTTGTGCAGCTTCGAGGCGAGTGCGGCCTGCTCGGCGAGCCCGGCGTGCGTGGTCTCTGGCTCCCACGCGGCGGCCGGAGACGCGGTGAGTGCGATGCAGGCGATCGCGAGAACGGCGGAGAGGCGGTTCACTTGGTTCCTCCGGTCGCAGCCGGTGGCGGAGCGGTCGGAGCCTGGACGAGGGATTTGATCCGCGCGTACGCGGTTCCAGCGAGTGCCGCGGCATCCTCGATCGACGCGCACTGGTTGGTGCCGCAGGTCAGGAGCACGACCATGCCGCGCTGCCCGTCGAGGAATCCGATGCCGCGGATGTCGCCTTCGGTCGCCTGGAACGAGCGGTTCGCGATGTCGTCCTTCTCCGCGATGCCGGGCAGCTGCGTCAGCAGCTCCTCGTAACGCTCCTGCGCCTTGCCGGGATCGAGGCGCCAGAGGCGGATCGCGACGTCCCAGGTTTCGGGACGACCGAGCGCCTTGAAGTGCTGCGACGAGTACGTCGCCGTATCGGGCTCGTCGGAGAGTGGGCCGGTCTCGAAGCCGCCGTCGTACTTCGTCCGCGCCTTGATGTCGGCCTCGGTCAACAGCTGCGCCGCGACGATGTACTGACCTTCGCCGCGACCGGGACGGAGGTCCTCGCCGGCGCGCGTGCCATCGAGCTCCGCGCTCGCATCCGCGAGCTCCCACTGCGTGAGCGCCGCGACGGCGGTGCCGCCTCCGACGAACCGCAAGTGCCGCGCGTGCGACAGCTCGGTTCGCCAGCGCTCGAGCAGCACCTGGTTCTCGCTCTGCGCGAAGTCCATCCGCGGGCCGAGGTCATGGAACCGTCGATCACTGCGATATGCGACGTAGCCGCGCTTGTAGACGAGCAACGTGAACTCGGTGACACGCAGGCCGCGCGGCACTCCGGTCATCGCCGGGATCCGATACGCGCCGCTCGCATCCGTCGAGCCGACGAACTCGCGCGCACCCGCGGGCTCGGGCAGCGCCGTACCGCGCTCGAGCGTCCACGCGCCGTAGACGAGCGCGCCGGCGACCGGAGCGTGGGTCGTCGAATCGACCACGCGACCGGTGAACGGTCCCGCGAGCGACCCCGGGTCGGGGGCGTCGGGCCGGACCCGGAAGGGCGCCGTGCGAACCGCGGAATCGACGCATGCGGTAGCCGCGATAGCGCCCACCAGCACGGCCAGGAACACAAGCCGATGTGCAGTGTTGCGCGTCAAGCCGGCCGGTCTTAGCAAGATGGCTGGTTCGTTGCAAACCGGCCCGAGGCCATTCCCGTGCTCGAGTGTTATTGAGACACTCGGTACGGGTTCAACGTTAGGGGTCCGATGCGTTGTTCGATGTGTGGCCACGACAGTCCCGCCGGCTCGTCGTTCTGCCTCAACTGCGGCAGCTCACTGGCGCCGAATGCGTCGGCACCGCATGCCTTTGCCCAGACTCCAGGTTCTCCACCGGGGTTGCCCACGATCTGTGGCGCGTGCCGCGGTGAGAACCCGCCGGGGATGAAGTTCTGCCGCAGCTGCGGTGGGGCGCTCTCGGCCTCGGCGGCCCCCCCGTACGGCGCTCCGGTCCTGGGCCCACCGCCGGGACCGGCGTACGGCGCACCGCCCCCGGCGTTTGGCGCACCGGGGATGGCTCCGCCGCCCGCGTATGGCGCACCCGGAATGGGCGCACCCGGAATGGGGGCACCTGGAATGGGGGCACCCGGAATGGGGCACGGAGGATTGGGCGCTGGGATGGCCGCAACCATGGCCGCTCCGTCGACATCAGGGCCCGCACCGTTGCCACCTCCGCCGTCGACGAATCCCGTCGGTTCGCCGTCGGGGCCGCGCGTCGTCGTGGGAGCTGCGCAGGACAACATGATCACGTGCCCGCGGTGCGGCACTCCGACGCCGCTGGGGTTCGCCTACTGCCAGCAGTGCGGGCTCCACATGCAGGCGCTCCAGCCGACCGATCCCGGCGCCAGCGCGCGTCCCCGATCGCCGTCGAGCTCGGGTGCGGCCGGATCGTCCGGAAGCGGAGGTCCGATTCCCGGAGGTACGACGCCGGGTGGCCGACCGCCTGGTGGCGGCGTGAACCTGCACGCACCGATCGATCCGCAGGGTGCAACGCTGGCGTCCGAAGGAGCTCGCGCGATGGCACCGCCATCGAGCCGGCCCGCGCCCGTCGCCATGTCGACGCCCGCCGCCGCGACGGGACCCGCATGGGGGACCGCGATCCTGGTCAATCGAGACGGCACCGACGGTCAGCGGTTTCCACTCGCCGGCGAATATTCGGTCATCGGTCGCGCCGGCGCGGACATCGCGTTCGAGGACGATCGCTTTCTCGCGCGCCAGCACGCGAGGTTCGAGCGCACCGGTGACGGCAGCGTGCGGATCCATCCGCTCGACACGCTCAACGGCGTGTTCCGGAAGGCCGATGTTCCGGTCGATCTCGTCGACGGCATGACGATCCTCGTCGGACGCGAGGTGCTGCGCTACGAGAAGGTAGATTCCGAGGAGACGAAGGTGCATCCGCTGATCCGCCATGGCGTCGCGCTGTTCGGATCGCCGCCACGCGAGCCCTGGGGACGGTTTCTCCAGATCGTGCCTTCGGGCGGTTATCGCGACGTGCGTCATCTTGCCGGCGACGAGGTCGTGCTCGGGCGGGAGGAGGGCGACATCGTGTTCCGCGACGATGCGTTCATGTCGCGCCGCCACGCCGCGGTGACGTGGGACGGCAAGAAGGCGCAGATCACCGATCTCGGCAGCTCGAACGGAACGTTCGTACGCGTCACCGCCGCGACGCCGGTCAAGCACGGCGATCACCTGCGCATGGGCGACCAGCTGCTGCGGATCGAGCTCGGCACGTGACGTGACCGACGACGCGCCGCCCGCCACATCGACTCGGGCCACGGATCGCCCGAGCGAACCGCGGCC
Source organism: Deltaproteobacteria bacterium (assembly GCA_013813945.1). Classification (GTDB taxonomy): domain Bacteria; phylum Myxococcota_A; class Polyangia; order Haliangiales; family Haliangiaceae; genus JABFXX01. The sequence goes on from JACCQV010001124.1 coordinate 3,921, forward strand.
TCCGCTCGAGGTGAC
>JACCQV010001130.1 GCA_013813945.1 Deltaproteobacteria bacterium
GGCGCACAGTGCGTGCGTCGCAGCTACCATTTTGTTACGACGCACCAGCAAGAACGCTGATAAGGAAAACGCCATGTACTACGCAGAGACCGTCTACAGGGCAGTCGCGACCGGTACGTACGATGTGACGCGCCACTGCAGCGCGTGCGGTCGGGACACCGACGGTCAGGTGAATGCACTTTCGGAGGGCGAAGCCGTCTCGGTCTACGGCGTGAACGACAGGCAGGCCCTTGCCGGTGACCGTGCGCTGCGTGGGCTACCGTCGATCGCGAAGTCGACGAGCGAGCTCGCTGCATGTCCGCACTGCTCCGCTCGCGAACCGCATGTCCTCCGTCCCCTGCGACGCGGTGTACTGACTGCGGCGTTGTTCACCACGCCGGCCAGCATCGCGATGTTGCTCGTTGCACTGATGGCGGTGTTGATCGCGATCCTGGTCGGGCTCGAGTCTCACACCAGCATCACGGATTCGATCGCGCCAGCCGCGGTCGGCATCGCAGTCGGTGTCGCCTGGTTCTTCGTGGTGCGCAGTGTGTTCCGGAAGCGTCTCCAGAAGGAGCTCGCTCTCGCGGACGCGAAGCTGGTGTGGCGTGGGGCGGAGATCGCGGTCGAGCAGCCGGAAGCGTCGCCGCCATTGCCAGTGGCTCCAGCGCCGGCCAGCGGCTGGCCATTCGCGTGACATGTAAGCTTCGCTACCTGCTCTGGCTCGACTAAAACCGCCGCGTCTGTCCGGATTGCACTTCGCGTCCGTCATCGCGCCACGTCGAAAACCGACCGTGTTATCGAGGTCGCGGCGATCGGTTCGCCAGAATTGGGGATACAGATGGGTTTTTTCGACAAGCTCAAGAAGAAGACGCTCAAGGTTGATGATCAGCAGCTCCTCCTCGAGGCGATGCTGTGCGTCTCGTTCGCCGATGGCGATGACCAGTACGAGGAGACGAACCTCGTCCGCGCATTTGCCGCGACGCTGCCGGAGCTCAAGAGCACGGACGCGTACGAGGTCTACGAGAAGGCCGAGAAGTCCGTGAAGCTTCACGGCGCCCTGTCCCGCGTGAAGGAGCTCGGCAACCTCAGCACCGATGCGCTCAAGCAGAAAGCGTTCTTGCTCGCGATGGACATCGCGCTCTCGAGCGGCGAAATCGACGAGGGTGAAGAAGCGGTTCTCGCCGCGATGGCCGAGACGCTCCGCATTCCCGACGAGCTGCAGGAGCAGATCGCGAACGTCTTGATGATCAAGTACACCACCTAAGGGACCACCCAGGTGCGAGATCACAAGAACCCGTTTGCCGATCGAGTCGAACGCGGTGGTGCGCGGACCGGCAACGGCGGTGTGTCTCTGGATGTGCTGGTCACGCCTGACCACTACGAGATCGAAGTCGACCTTCCGGGCGTTGCCCTCGAAGACGTCGAGCTCACGATCGAGGACGGCGAGCTGACCATCCATGCAGTTCGCAAGCGCGGCGAGCAGACTGCCTCCAAGAAGGACTACGCGTTCCTCGAGCGCAAGTTCGGCGAGATCAGCCGAACGATCGCGTTGCCGGGAGTCTACGGCACCGTCAACGGCAAGACGCTTGCGCACGGCGTCCTGTCGATCACGCTCGGTCGTAAGGGCATGCACGAGCAGCTCTCGTAGCCGTCAGGGGTTCGATCCCCTGATCTCCACCAAAGAAAAAGGGCTGCCTCGGCAGCCCTTTCGCTTTGCCGGGCTCACTTGCAGTCGTACCCAAACGTCATCGTGTTGATCGATGAGACACGGTCGTGGTCGTAGATGATGCGCACGCCCGGTGGGGCGGCGAGGATCTCGACGCTCTCGCCGATGGTTCCGAGATCGAGCACGGTGCCCAGCGCTGGCGATGACGGATCGGCCGGCGTCGGCGCAGGTGGCGCAGGCGGCGGTGGCGCGGGAGGCTCGGGTGGTGAGTCGTCCTCCACGGTGCCCCCAACCAAGCGATCGCGCTCGTCGTACGTCAGCGTGCGGGTGGCGTCCGGAGCTCGCTCGCGAACGACCCGGCCTCTGGCGTCCCACTCGATCGCGGTGGTGCCGACGCGCGTGACCCGACCGACATCGTCGTAGGCGATCCCGCGCGCGCCGACCGCGATCACTCGCCCCCGCGCGTCGTAGCGGATCTCCGTGGTCGCATCCGAGACGATCGCGGTGATCCGCCCGCGCGCATCGCGGACCACGTTGAACGAGTGCGCGCCTTCCGTGCAGGCGGCGAGCTTGCCGCGATCCCAGAAGCACTCGGTATCGAACATCCCCATCGTGCTCCGCGCGGTCTGAAATTTCCCGGCGTCCGTGTATGTGAGCTTCCACGACTCGTTCCCGCCCGAGCCATCGCCCACGGTTCGCGTACAAGGCCGAGGGCACCGCGCGCCGTTGCAGAGCGTCAGCGTGAACCCGAACGGCGGATCCTGACACGCCGGAAACAGCTCGCTCGCCCAGTATCCAACCTCCGCGTACTCCAGTGGCGGACAGTAGGGCTGTCCCACCGGATCTATGACAGCACGCACCTCGGAAGGCCTGGCGGGTGCGCTGCACGCAACGAGGAAGACCCAGAGCCGTCGCATTTCGCAGCCAATGCTACGCGATCGCGCGGAGCGCCGACTTCTGGACCTTGCCCATCGCGTTGCGCGGTAGCGAATCCACGACGCGCACGTCACGCGGCCGCTTGTGCGGTGACAGGCGGTTCGCGACGTGAGCCACGATCGCCGCCGGGTCGACCGCAGAACGCAGGACGACGAACGCGACGATGCGTTCGCCGAGGTCCTCATCGGGCACGCCGATGACCGCGGCCTCGGAGACCTCCGCGTGCTCGAGGAGCGCGGCCTCGACCTCACCTGCGCCGACCTTGAAGCCGCCGCACTTGATGAGATCGGTCGACCGGCGCCCGACGATCCGCAGCTGGCCATCCTCCGAGCGTGTGGCGAGATCGCCGGTGTAGAACCATCCGTCACGATCGAGCACGGCGCGCGTCGCCTCGTCGCGGTTCAGGTAGCCCGCAAACACGTGTGGCCCACGGACCGCGATCTCGCCCATTGCATCCGGGTGCGCGTCGATCGGTCGCCGGTCATCGTCCACGAGGCGCAGCTCCACCCCGTCGAGCGGTGGACCGACGGCGCCCGGCCGGCGATCGCCATCGTGGCGCGTCGAGCAGTTGATCAGCGTCTCGGTGAGCCCGTAGCGCTCGATCACCCGCTGCCCGGCGAGCCGCTCGATCCGCTCGTGATCGCGGACGGGGAGCGGCGCCGACCCACTGACGAGCAACCGCGCCGTGCGCAAGGTGGCCGCGATCGCCGGTGCGTGCTCCGCGGCGTCGCACACGCGGTGATACATCGTCGGGACCGCGAACAGCATCGCGCGCTCGTGATCGCGGACGGCGCCGAGCAGATCGTCGACGACGAACCGCGGCACCCAGCGCAGCGCCCCGCCTCGCCGCAGGCTGCCGAACAGCCCGAGGACGAGCCCGTGGACGTGAAACATCGGGAGCGCATGGACGACGACGTCATCGCTCGTCCAACCCCACGCGCGGGCGAGCATGTCGAGGTTGCTCTCGATGTTGCGATCGGTGATCAGCGCTCCCTTCGGCGCACCGGTGGTGCCCGACGTGTAGAGCACCAGTGCCGGCGTATCGCGGATCGGAACCGGCGCGATCGCGGTCCCGCCGCCGGTCGCGATCACGGTGGCAATCGTCTCGATCGTGCCCGTGCGACCGGCGACTGCCGAGCTCTCGGCAGCGACGCACCACCGAGGCGCCGCATCCGCGAGCACGTGCGCGAGCTCGCCGTCGCCGAGCTTCGGATCGATCGGCACCGAGACGTACCCTGCGGCCGCGTGTGCGACGAGCGCGACCAGCGTCTCGAGCGCCGGCTGCGTCCACACCCCGATTCGCTCTCCGGCGGCAACGCCACGGGCGCCGAGCGCCTCGACGTGGCGCGCGCACGCCACGGCAAGCTCGCGCTGGGTGAGCGTACGGTCCGCCACGCGCAGGGCGAGCCGATCGGAAGGCTCGTAGAGCCACGGAAACAGCGTGTCCAACGCACAGACCGTGTCACACAGGCGGCGCGCGTCGCAACCGATCGAGCGACGGAGCATTTCGCCTTGCCGAAGCGACCTCCCCTGTCAGCCAGCGTGTGCGCGGGCGATCGCCTCGACACTGCGCCGCACGTCCTCGTCGTCGGTCGACCAGTTCGACACCGAGATCCGCATCGCCGCGACGCCGCGCCAGATCGTGATCGACGGAAAGCAGACACCCTCCGCGATCACCTGGGCCGTCACCGCGCGCGTGTGATCGTCGTCATCGCCGAACCGCACGACGAGCTGGTTCAGCACCACGTCGTTCATGACCTCGACGCCGGAGATGGCGCGCAACGCGCTGGCGAATCGTTCGGCGTGCACGCAGCTCCGCTCGACGAGATCGGCCACACCGCGCCGTCCGAGCTCTCGCAACGCGGCCCATAGCGCGAAGCCGCGCGCACGCCGCGACAGCTCGGGCGTGTGGTCGAACGGGTTCGGCACGGCCGTGTCGCCGGGCAGGTACTTCGCGCCGCCGCGAAAGGTCCTGCGATGCGCTTCGGGGTCGCGAACGAGCGCGATGCCGCAGTCATACGGCGTGTTGAGCCACTTGTGCGCGTCGGTCGACCACGAGTCGGCGAGCTCCACACCGTCGGCGAGCGCACGCCGGTTCGGCGACACGCGTGCCCACAAGCCGAAGGCACCGTCGATATGCAACCAGGCGGGTCGCTTGCTCTCGCGGACGCGCTCGCCGATCGCGCGCAGCGGATCGAAGCTGCCGCCGTTCACGTTGCCCGCCTGCGCGCACACGATCAC
>JACCQV010001160.1 GCA_013813945.1 Deltaproteobacteria bacterium
GGACGACGAAGTCCGGGACCACGCGATGAACCTCGAGACCGTTGTAGTACCCCTTGCGCGTCAACTCGACGATCGTTGCGACCGCCCACGGCGCGATGTCCGAGCGGAGCGCGATCGTGATCACGCCGCGCGTGGTGACGAGCTTCCAGATCAGGTCCGCGCCGATCACCGCGGTCACATCCACGGGTGGTGGGCTCGCGGCCGCGACCTCGGCGGGTGGCACTGCCTCGCCGAGTGCGCGCAAGCACGTCCGCGCTGCACCGATCCGGACCGCGTGACCGTCGAGGCCCGCCCGACACGCATCCGCACCGGCCGCGATCTTCTGCTTGCCGATCAGCGCGAGCAGCGACGCCGCGAGCTCCGCATCGGTCTCGCGTCGCGCGCGCGCGATCACGGCTGCATCGAGTGCGGAGCGATCGCCCTGGCCGATCGACTCGTAGAACGCGGTGGCTGCATCGATCGCAGATCCTGCGACGATGGCATCACGTGAACCGATCGCGCCTGCGATCGTGGCGATCGATGCCTGACGATCCGGGTCACTTCCTTCCTTCCACAGTGCGGCGAGCGCCGGGAATCCCGCTGCGCGCACGCGCGGATCCTGATGGCCGAGCAGGCGTGCGACCGCAGTGCGCCGCGCCGCGAGCGGACCAACGCCCGTAGTCACGAGCTCTCCGACGAGCGGCAGCCGGAGATGATCGGGGAGCTTGCAGCTGTCGACGAACGTCAGGTCCGCTGTCTCCGCCGAGCGCACCAGCGCGGCCGTCGCGAGACAGCCGATCCAGCCATACGTCAGTCCCTCGACCTTCGACGACACAGCGGCTGCGGTCGCGAGCGCGTTGATCGCGACCATGACGAGCGGTCGCTTTGCGTGCGCGCCGAGGAGCCGCAAGGCCTCGAGCACGACGTGTGCTTCGCCGAGATTTCCGCGCTCGAGCTCGATGAAGCGACGGACGAGTGCGGCGGCCACGGCGTCGCGACCCGCATCCGTGCCCTTGTCACCGGCGAGCGCGCGCACCGCTTCGACCGCAACACGCCAGTCGGTGTCGAGCAGCGCCCGCTCGAGCACGGCACGCGCGCTCTCGACGTAGTCGTGTTTCACGACCGCGAGGATCGCCTGTGCACGAACCTCGGGCGTGCCCTCCTTGACCAGCGACATCAGCACCGGGGCGAGACGTACGTGCGCGGCCATGTCGGTCGCGGTCCGGTCCGTCGGTACGACGTGCTCGCGGGCCAGGGCATAGATCGCCGCGTAGGTGATCGCGGGGTTGTTCTGCGCGATGGCAGGCAGCCTGAGCTTGGCGCTGCCGATCAAACCGATCTTGCGCCGGCCGTAGCGGCCGAGTGCGAGCGCCGAGGCCTCCGCGAGCGCCTTGTCGTCGAGCAGCGGCACCAGCGTCTCTTGCGCCGTCGCATCGGCCGCACGACCGATCGCTTCGATCACAACCGGCTTGTGGACGGCGTCGACGCGACCGAGTGCTGCGATCAGCTCCTTCGTCAGCTCCGGGGACGACTCGGGCTCGTCGAGACTCGCGAGCACTCCGATCGCACTGGCCGCGGCGGCAGCGATGGTTGGATCGGAGCCGCGCAGCGCCACGCGCAGCGTCTCGAGTGCCTTGATCCCACCGACACGGCCGAGACCGCGCAGCGCGAGCAGGCGTTCTGCAGGCTCGCCGTGGGTCGCGAGCTCGACGAGCTCGGTCAGCCCCGCACCGCGCTTCGCTTCCGCCTGTGCGATCCGGATCCGCACGGCGCGATCATCCATCGCCTCGGGAAGCTTCGAAGGCGGCGAGCGCGGCGGACACGCCGACAGCGCCAGGGTTGCAGCAATCACGCACCACGAGCGCACCATGGGATGCATCGTACTCTCGCGTTGAGCGTTGCTGTGATCTGCGGCGCGTGACATCGTTCGGTTCATGCGTCTGTCCTCGATCGCGATCATCCTGAGTCTCGTCGGCTGTTCCAAGAAGGACGACAAGGCGAAGACGCCCGACCCCAAGCTGACCGAAGCGCCGGCGCCGCAGGTCAAGAAGCCCGTCGACACCAAGCCACTGCCTCCGCTCGTCGCAGATAGCGGCACCGCAACGGGGAAGGCGCTGCAGGCAACCGCGTTCGGAGGTCTCGGGATCGATGCACCTCGCGACCTCGCGATCTCGGCAACCGGCGACGCGTACGTTGCCGGCTACTTCGATGGCGAGATCGATTTCGGCGGTACGGTCGGCAAGAAGGCCGCGATCTCCAAGGATCCGAAGAAGCCGGCGTCCGATGGCTACCTCGTGAAGGTCGGTGCGGATGGCAAGGTTGCGTGGGCGCAGACGTTCGGTGCGCTGCGCGATGACACGGCGAATGCGGTCGCTGTTCGTGGCGACATCGTCGTGGTGGTCGGCAACTTCCTCGACGAGATCAAGCTCGGCGAGTTCACCAAGAAGTCCGCCGGTTCGGATGACGCGTTCGTGGCTGCGTTCGACAAGGATGGCGGCATCGTCTGGACCTGGAACTTCGGCGGGATCGACTCGGACGGCGCAAACGCGGTGGTCGCTGCCCCCGACGGCGGTTGGATCATCGGCGGCTCGTTCTCCGACACTGCGCAGTTCGGGCAGACGTCGCTCAAGACACGTGGCGGCACCGACGCCATGCTGATCAAGCTCGCCGCGAGCGGTGACCTCGAGTGGGTCAAGCAATTCGGCGGCGCGTACCAGGACACGATCACGCACGTCGCGGTCGACGCGCAGGGCAACATCGTTATCCAGGGTCAGTTCAAGGATGTTTCGGACTGGGGCGGAAAGAACATGCTCAAGGCCGGCGGCGGGTCCGACAACGATGTCGTGATGGCCAAGTACGATCTCAACGGCGATCATCTGTGGTCGTCGAGGTTCGGCAACGCCTTCAACGACGTCGCCGGCGGCGTGACCATCGATCCTGCAGGCAACATCACGATGGTCGGCTCGTTCGACAAGAGCGCGTCGTTCGGCGACGGCGATGATCACACCTCGCTCGGCGAAAGCGACATCTTCATCGCGCGGTTCACGCCGTCGGGGAAGCTCGAGTGGGCGCACACCTACGGCGCCGAGCGCGAGGACATCGGTTTCGGCGTTTCATCCGATGCGGCAGGCAACACCGTGACGACCGGCTGGTTCCAGGGCGCAGTCGACTTCGGCAAGGGCCCGCTGACCAGCAAGGGCAACAAGGATGTCTTCGCACTCAAGCTCGATGCGAAGGGAGCAGTCGTGTGGTCGCAGTCGTTCGGCGACAAGGACCACGATCAGGGACGTGCCGTCGCGATCGACGACAAGGGCGTGGCGTACCTCGCCGGGATTTTCCGCTTCAAGCTGGAGCTCGGATCACCGCCGCTCGAGTCGGTGCGCGCAGACGGCGATCGCATCCCCAAGCCCGATACGTTCGTCGTGAAGCTGGATCGATGAGGCCAAAAACGGCCCCTGGACCGTTCTAAAGGCCGCGTACAGGTGTAAAAGAACCGAACCTCACAACACTTCTGCAGGAGAGATTCAGATGGCAAAAGCGAAGAAGGGTGGCAAGTCGGGCGGTGCAGCTCGTCCCACCGAGATGCTGCTCGTCAGCTCCAAGGTTCGGCAGATGATCAAGGACGCCGGCTGCAACACCGCGGGTGACGCACTCGACGGTCTCAACGGCTACGTTGGCTGGCTCGTGGCGCAGGCCGCGAAGCGCGCCAACGAGAACGGTCGCAAGACCGTTCGCGCGCACGACTTCATCATCATGTAAGTGAGAGAAGTGCTGAACGGGCGCCATGAGGGGTACCTCCTGGCGCCCGTCGCATTTTCGGGGCAGCCGGCTTACACTTGAACGCGGTGACTGGGGCGCCGATCTACCTCGTTTCGGCCTGTGCATCGGGCGAGGAGTTCGTGGCCGCGTTCCGACGCTACGCGGACCGCAACGGAGTCGTGTTCGTGCCGATGGCCGAGCCGCTGGCGTCTGGCAAGAAGGCCCGCTTCGCGCTGACGCTCAAGGACGGCGGCGTGATGGTCGAGGGCGAGGCGGAGGTGGTGAGCTCGTCGAGAACGCCGTCCGTCCTGCACGGCCGGATCGGCATGACCTTGAAGTTCCTCGTGCCCGACGAGCCGAGCAAGACGACGCTCGGTGAGCTGGAGAAGGCGAGACTGGCGCTCAAACCTCAGCCGCCCAGCATCGCACCTCGACCGGCCGAGGTTCCGGCAGAGCCGCGTCCCAAGCCGCCGGTTCTGACCGGGAGGATCGACGCGGTCAACGCGCTCGCCGAGAGTGTTGCGATCGGAGAAGGGATTCCTCTCCCGGGCCAAGGCGGGGACGTCCCACCGAAGAATGCCAACCCGAAATTCGTCGTCCCGTCGCTGGGGACGCTCCCTGTCGGACGACCCAAGACGATCAGCAAGCCGCCGCCGACGCCCGCAACGAGCCCGACAGCGACGACGATGGGCGTCGCTCCGCTGAAGAGGGCGGACGCCGAGCAGACGATGCGTGGACCACCGCCAGCCGTCGATCTCACGAAGCCGCCGAAGGAAGACCTCAGCACGACGATGCGCGGCACCAAGCCTGCGTCGCCGACCACGCCACGAAATCCTCCTCCCGCATCGACGCCGCCCCCCGTGCCCAGCGGGAAGCCGCGGATGGCAACGCCGTTCGCGCCGATGCCGATCGTTCAGCAGCCGGCGCCGCCGATTGTCGCCGCCGCCAAGCCCCGGGCACCGGAGATCGAGGTCGGCGAACCGACGGACCTCACGCCGATCCCGCAGATCGATGATGCGCTTCCACGGCCACTGGCGGACCCGCTGGATGCAAACGAGATCACCCACCTCGGGGCCGCACCGGTGCCCGCGACGACGGGTGCGACCAAGCCGCAGGAGAGGACCGTTCGCGAACCACGCAGGACCGTGATCGGCGTGGCCGTCGTGCCATCCGGTGTGATGGTGCTGCCCGCCGCACCGGCGATGCGCGTCCCAAGCGACGACGAGGTTCGCGACACCGGCGTCATGGGTGTGCCAGCTCCGTCCGGACAGATCACGGCACGCGGCGGCGCGGTCGAGGAAATCGATGCACTGGGCGAGACGATTCCACCGCGATCTCTGACCCCATCGCTGGTGCAGGCGATCGTCGAGGAACCCACCCCGAGCGGCGACTGGACGATGACGCCCGGGGCGAATGGCCCGACGATCACACCGACGTCACGCGGCAAGCTCGGACGCGCCAGCACGCAGCAGCCCGTGGCCGCCGGTCCACCGACGGGTGACTGGATGATCGCGCTCGATCCCTCGCAGCCCGATGGCTGGAGCGAGCCGTCGAAGGTCGAAAAGCGTCCCGCCGGAGAGCTGAAGCCGGGCCCTCCGATGTCCGTTGTCTCGAGCGCCAGGCCGCTCGACTCCAACAAGCGGCTCGGCACGGAACCATCGATCCTGGACATGGAGTCGTCCGCGCCCAAGGTCCAGATCGATCCAACGCTGATCGAGCCACTGACGGCCCTGCCGCCGCTCGACGACGATGAAGACAACGACGACCCAGCAACGCCCCCGCCGCCTGTATCCGCGCCGATCGGAGCAGACGGCCTGATGTCGACTCCGACCTCACCGATCGAGCGCGGGGGGTACGAAGCGCCGCCGATGGCGGGCGCGTTGGCGAACCACAAGCCCGGCTCGATCGCGAACGTGTTCACGCCGGCAGTCGGCCTCCCACTCGCGGCTTCGACGGGTGCGCAGCTGTTTGCTCCCGCCCCGTCCACATCCGCGCCGCCCGCACGCGTGGTGACCGACGCAGACAGCGGGTTCTTCCGCGATAGCGGCGACGTCCCGAGCTATTCGAACGGGCCCGCAACGGCGCTCACCGACGGTGCCCGCAGCAAGCGACTCATCGTGATCGTCGCGAGCGCGGTCGGCGTGGCCGTCCTCGCGATCATCCTGGTGCTCGCGTTCGGCGGCAACGACAAGGCCACCACGGCGGCGCCCGCGACCTCGACGACGACCGACAAACTGGGTCCACCAACGGTCGAGCAGGACGTCGTCACCACGCCGGCCGATGCGCCCACCGCCGTCACGCCCGTCCCGGATGCAGTGGCCGTCGTGGCACCGTCGACCGAGTGCAAGGTCTCGGTCTCGAGCGTTCCAGCCGGCGCCGAGATCGTGATGGGCAAGGACGTGGTCGGCAAGACGCCCGTGGCACTCACGCTGCCGTGTGGTGCCGAGACGAAGCTCGTGATCCGCAAGGCACGGTTCGTTGCACAGACGAAGACGGTCACCCCGAAGGCAGAGGGCGGCAAGCCGCTCAAGGTCTCGCTCGCGAGGGTCACGTTCTCGGTCAAGGTCAGCTCGACGCCGCCCGGTGCGTCGATCACCGTCGCCGGGAAGTCGATGGGCTTCACTCCGACGAACGTCAAGCTCCCCGCGTTCGAGTCAGCGACGCTGAAGCTCGCGAAGGACGGCTTCGCCCCGGAGACCCAGAAGATCACGCCGAAGCAGAACAATCAGACCGTGCACACCGCGTTGAAGAAGATCGCGAAGAAGCGCGGCCGCTAGCGGTCACGGTCCAGCGAGACCGAGATCGGCGACGGCCGCTCGCACCTTGGCCATGAACGAGGCGCCCGGATCGGGCTTGGAGTTGCGGTATGCCGGGTCCAGCTCGACGTAGTAAGCGTGGTCGCGGAATCCCATGACCTCGTAGTGACCGAGGACGTGAGTGATCGGATACGTCGCAGCGAGCTCGCGGACGAGCGCGGCGTTCGCGGAGACCTGCGCTGCCGTCAACGGCCACTTCTTGTCGTCACCGACATTCTCGATTCCGATCGCCACGTGATTGAGGCCGATGCAGTGGCGGGCAAACCGGGTGTCGGGCTGCAGCCGGTAGATCGTCCCGTCGCGATCGACGACGTAGTGCGAGGAGACGTTGACCTTGCCTGCGCGCCGGAGCTCGTTTCGGCTCGCCTCGATCTCGGTGTTGTCGAAGTAGCTTCGCGTCCCCTTCGCCGAGTCGCCGGCCGTGTAATGGAGGACGATCACGCGCGGCGTGATCGCGAGATCACTCGCTGCCGCATCGCTGTGCGCGCGTCGGTACTCGAGCGTGAGTGCCGCCCGCGCATCGGACCACTTGATCGGCGCATCGACGATCGCGAGCGCACGACGCGCGTCCGGGACCGCAGCCGGCGCACCATCGAGGGGCGCGTCACCGACCACCGTCGTCACGGGCTCGCGCGGACGTGGAGGCGACGGCGACGGCGAGCACGCCGCGAGCAGGGTCAACACGACGAGGCACCGCACGCCTCGTCGTACCAGCCCTACTTCCAGAATGCCACTCGACTCTCCTTCGGGGGCGGCGCCGTGCTGCCAGCCGCGAGCGCGACCAGCTCGGCCGCGATCGCGATCGCCTCGGCAGCAATCGCCGTCCCTCCGGTCAGCGCTGCGGAAAGCCGCTGCACGAGTCGCTCGACGATCGTCGCGAGCTCGTGGTTACCGTCGACCGAGCGCACGTCCTCGATCCACTCGGTCAGACGCTGGCGAACAACGCGGATCGCTGCAGCGTCGGCGCGACCTCGTCCCTGCGCATCGAGCTCGCGCGCGAGCGTCGCCAGGCTCGCCAGATACGCATCGCCGATCGACGCTGCTTCCTCGCGCACCTCGGCCTTCGCCTTCTTCGACTCGCGCGGCGCCGGCGGAGGTGGTGACGAGTAACTGCTCCTCGAAGGGGAGAACACGCCCTGGTCTCGTGACGGTCGCGGCTCCGGCTGAGCCGGTGCCCCGGTCGGGGCGTGGATCGACGCGGCCGATGCATGGATCGTCGGCGGACTGCTCGGAAGCGGCATCGGTGAGGGCATCGGCCGCGCGGGAATGGAACCCGGCATCGGCATGCTCATCGGCATCGCCGCGCGTGCGACAGGTGCCGCCGATCGCAGCCGGTGCCCGCCGCCGCTCTCCCAGCCATCGGGCGATTCCACGGGTTGAACGACCTGCTGCAGCCGTCCGCCCTTGTTCGCGATCTGACTGCGATCGATGGCAACGAATGCCGTGAACCGCGACAGCACGCCGAACTTCTTCGAGACCGCGACGATCCTCGCCTCCGTCTCGCTGCTCTGCGCGGCCGCGTAGCGATCCTCGAGATCGCGGATCGCCGCGCGTGCCCAGCTCGCCCCGAGCCAGGGGGCCGCCGCCGCATGCGGATCGCGCGAGATGCGATGGTGCATGGGTTCCCCGAGACTGGTGCCGCGAACCTCGATCTCCGCATTCGCCGAAGCCTTGCCGCGATACCGCCCGAAGATCGTCACGGGTGCACCTGCGTACACATCGGGCAGCCGGCTCGGCGACGTCGCACTGAGGTCGAGATCGAGTCCGGACGCCAGCACGCTGATCTCGGTCGCGATCGGCGCGCCGATCCGACGATGGACCTTGGCCATCACGGCATCGAGCCGATCCTCGGACTCGACGAGCTCGCACAGCCCGCCGCCCGCCGCGGCCAGCCGCTTGAGGAACGCTGCATTGACGGCCTGATCGATCCCGAGGGTGAACATCTTCACGTTGCGGAGGTTCGGCACGAGCTCGCGCAGGATGTGATCCTCGTCGCCGACCTGACCGTCGGTGACGAGCACGATGACGCGCTCGCGATCGTCGGTGCCGCCTGCGAGAAAGCTCGCCGCGCGGCGCAGTGGCTCGGCCAGCTCGGTGCCACCGCGAGCCTCGATCTTTGCGAGCTGCTCGACAGCGCGGTAGCGGTTTCGATCACTCGCGGCGACAAGCGTCCGCTCGGGCACGAGATCGATCTCGGTGTCGAACGCGATCGCGGTGAACCGGTCGCGCGAGGTCAGCGTGTCGATCATCCGCGCCGCCGCGCGGCGTGCGGCGACCATCTTCCAGCCCTGCATGCTGCCGGAGCGATCGATCACGAACACGACATCCCTGGGCTTCTGTGCGAGTGCAGTCGTGCTCGGAGGCACCAGCGTCAGCAGAAACGTGCCGGCACTGCCGTCGGCATCGTCAGCGCACACGAGCGAGCTGCGCAGCTCACTGCCATCGAGACGCCAGCGCAGGATGAAGTCGCGATCGATCCGCTCTCCGGGCTGGATCTCGATCACGTGCGCGTCGCGGCGCACCGTCGTCACCGCGTGCAGGCTCGAGGCAACGTCATGGACGTGCTGATCCTCGAGCGCCACCCGCAGGCCGAGGCGCACGGGGTTCGGGCAACCGGGGAGGCTGGCGGGTGGCGAGATCCGCGACGCATCAGGCACGAGGTCGGTGTCACTGGCCACGCCAAGCCCGGCCTGATCGCCGCCGAGGCCGCGACCCGGCATGTAGCGCGGTGCGACGACGAGGGGGAACCGAAACGTGACCTCGCCATCATCGACGGGCAGTGGACCGATCAACGACAGCCGGACGGTCGCTGCTTCGCCCGGCATGAGATTTCCGACGCGCAGCGTGAACACGCCGGCGCGCTCCTCCTCGGTGATCGCGGCGCGCTGGCCGGTGGCGATCGCCTCGTCGTACTGCTCACGTGCGGCGCCGCGCTCTTCCACGACACCTTCGATCACGCGGCCGGCGACCTCCATCCGGAACCGATGAACAGCGGCGCGATCGGGGAGCGGGAAGATGTACGTCGCCTCGATCGCCACGCCGGTCGTGTTGACGAACGTCTGTGCGACCTCGATCGATGCGACCACGCCGGCGACCCGTGCATCGACATCGAGCGCGATCAGCGGCAGTAACCCGCGATCGGTCTCGAGCGCGCCGAACCCGGCCGACCCAGCCGACCCAGCATCCAATGTTCGACCGAACATCGCCACCTCGTCCTCGGACATCACGTTCACAACCATCGGGTTCGCGGTCATGGTTCCTCCTCCCCAGCGTGCGGGGTGAGCTGACGGTGTGCCAGCTCGGCTACGAGCGGTGCCGCGGCTGCGCGGATCGCGCGGACGTCGGCGAGAGAGAGCGAGAACGCGCCGCCGTCGTCCGGCATCGCGATGGTGACGTAGATATTCGGACCGATCGGAACGCGCAGCTCCACCGGTGCGAGCTGTGGCGAGGGCCGCGCCATCACCGCGGGTCCGGGATCCGACATGGAGGGGGCGCTGGATGCGACCGGCTCGCGCTTCCAGAACTCCTTGCGCGCTGGTGCCCTGCCCTTGCCGGCGAGTGACACACCCGAAAGGGACATCAGCACCTCGTCGCTCAACTGCGGCCACATCGCCTGGATCTCGGCGAGGCTCTTGCCGGTTCCCTGCAAGCGCTTGATCGCGACAACTTGCGCGAGGTGGCGCGATCCGTACAGCGCCGTGCGACCGCGAAGCACCGGCCGCTCCAGGAGTCCGATCGTTCCGTAGTAGCGGATCGTTCGATCGTCGGGCACCGCGCGGACCTGTCCGTTCTTCGGAGATGGCAGTGCCGCGAGTCGCGCTGCGACTTCGTCGACCAGCTCCGTCAGGGTCCATGCCTCGTTCACCACCACAATCTGACACTGTCACATAACAGTGTCAACGACGATTCGTTAAAGGGGTCGAGGGCGGAGCAACGTTTCGTTACTCTGGTCGAGCGGGACCCACGGAATCTCAGCGACTTGCGCTGGCATACGCCGTGGATTTCTCCCCGCGAGGTGACGCACGTGGCTCGCATCCTGATCGTGGACGACGATCGCTCGATCCGACGGACGCTCGAGAAGTTCCTCGGGGGCGAGGGCCATGATGTGGCGACAGCGCAGGACGCGCCCGGCGCGATCGCCGCGGCCGATGGCGCGGAGCTGATGCTGCTCGATCTCGGATTGCCGGGCGGCAGCGGGTTCGACGTCCTCGCCGCGCTCGCGGATCGCCCGCGCCCACCGACGGTTGTCGTGGTCACCGCACGCGATGATATGCAGTCGACCGTCAAGGCGATCCAGCTCGGCGCGTACGAGTACATGGTCAAACCGGTCGACATCGATCGGCTGCGCGACGTCATGCAGCGCGCGCTCGACAGTCGCGCATCGCGTGAGCACCTCCCCGAGTTCGTGACGACCGCGACGCACCAGGTC
>JACCQV010001161.1 GCA_013813945.1 Deltaproteobacteria bacterium
GCCCTCGAGCTACCAGTTCACGTTCTTGCTGGTGATCGCGCTCGCCGGATCGATCGCAGCGGGCGTCGGCATTCTCGCGTCTCGCTACTACACGCGGCGGATCGACGCGATCGTCGCCACCGCGCGCAAGGTCTCCGATGGCCAGCTCGACGCGCGCGCCGCGGTCGACGGTCGGGACGAGGTCGCCGAGATGGGCACCGCATTCGATACGATGCTCGACGACCTCGATCAATCGCGGCGGCAGGTCGAGTACCTCCAGCGCATGGGCGTCTGGCAGGACGTCGCGCGTCGCCTCGCACACGAGATCAAGAATCCACTGACACCGATCCAGCTCGCCGTGCAGCAGTGCGTGTCGTCGTACAAAGGCGAGGACCCGCGGTTCGCCAAGCTGCTCGCCGATGCCGGTGAGATCGTCGAGGAAGAGATCGAAGGTCTTCGCCGCCTTGTCGATACGTTCCGCACGCTCGGCGCCTTGCCCAAGGTCGAGGCCGCCCCGATCAAGCTCGCGGATGTGATCGGCGAGCTCGAGCTCGATCCGACGATGGCGGCCCGCATCTCGCTCGTCCCGCCTCCGGAGCCGGTCACCGTGCGTGCCGACAAGCTGCTACTCAAGCGGGTGCTCGCGAACCTCGTGGAGAATGGCATCCACGCGGGTCAGGAAGCCGGCACCGCCGGCGATGTCGTGATCCGGTGGTCCAGTGACGCGCGGCGCGAACTGGTCACGATCTGTGTCGACGATCACGGAAAGGGCGTCGCGGCCGACAAGCGCGAGAAGATCTTCGAGCCGTACGTCACGACGAAGGCGACGGGTACGGGACTCGGCCTGGCAATCTCGCGCAAGATCGCGATCGAGCACGGTGGCGAGCTCGCTGTTGCTCCCGACCGCGCTCCCACCGGTGGCGCCCGTTTTGTGGTTTCATTGCCGCTTCGTGGGCCCGATGCATCGCTTGCGTGAGCTCGTCTGGCTGATCGCTGTTGTCGGCTGCGGCGGGAAGGCCACACCGCCGGCGCAGCAGCCAACCGCCGCCGAGGTCGCACCAGAAGCCGACGCCCTCAACCGCACGTGGATCGTCGAGAAGCACATCATGGTCAAGGGCTCGACCCTCGACGAGGCCGATGCGAAGGGCTTCTACGGCCGCACCGTCGAGATCACCGCGAAGACCTTCATGAGCCCCTGGCAGGGCACCTGCGAGGCCGCGACCCGAGCACTCGAACGCAGGGAGCTCGCCGCGGTGGTCGCCGAGCTCGGCATCAAGGCCGCTGATCAGCAGACTCTCGAGAAGTTCGGCTTGACCAACGACATCGCCGAGTTCCGGCTCCGGTGCAGCGATCGAGAGTCGCCGCCGCCGTTCTTGATCTACGTCTCGAACAACAAGGCGATGACCTGTTACCGCGGCGCCTGCTACCTGCTCGTGCAGTTCTAGCCGGGCGGCGGGAGCAGCCGGAACAGCAGCGCGTCGTTGTTCTGCGCAGCGACGCCGACGCACTGCTTCAGATCGGACAGCGCGCGGACCGCGGTCTCGGCGAGCATGCGCCCGTCGTCGCGGCGGTTGGTCGGTGCGTCGGGGATCGCGCGCAGGTACTTCACGAACTCGTCGTACTTGTCGAGCATCTTCTCGGGATCGAACTCGTTGAGCATCGGGATGAAGTGCGCCGGGTTGACGACGACCCAGTCGCCCTTGCCGATCTCGAGCACGTTGCGATCTGCGTACGGCGTCGTCAGCTGTTCGTGCGGGATGGTCGCGAGGAACCCCTCGTCGTCGGCCTGGTACTTGTGCGGCACGACCTCGACGAAGAACGCGAACAGCTCGATCCCCTTGCGGAGGTTGCTGAAGTCATCGTCGTCGAGCGGCGGGAACTTCTCGGGCATGCCGACGTGCATCGCGGGCATCACGACGCGCTCGAGGATATCGATCGCGACCGGTGCCGTCGCACGGCGCAGTGCGACGATCTGTGCGATCGCCTCGAACAAGCCGCGATCGTTGGTCTGCTTCGCGATCGACTCGTCCTGCTTCGCCTTCGAGATCGCCGCAACGACCTGCTCGACGATCTGCATGTTGCCGGGGCCGAGGCGCGGGCCGGCTTCCTTGATCGCCTCGATCAGCTTGGCGACGGGCTCCTCGTTCCACAGCTTCGCGAGTCGCGCGAAGTCCATCGACATCCACTGCCCCAGCGGCACGGTGTGGAGGCGGATGTAGTGCTGCGCGAGGTACCGATCGATCTCCTTGCCGTTGTCCTTCTCGGCTTGATCGACATGGAGCTGCCGGATGCGCTCGATCTCGGTGACCATCTTCTTGGTCGCGCCGGAGCCCATGCGCAGCAGCTGCTCGCTGAACACGAACGGTGCGATCTCGAGGAACACCTTCGAGAACCCGATCCGCCATGCGTGCGGATCGTCGCCCATCATCAGCCAGTGGCCCCCGTGGCGGCGGCGCATGGTCTCGCCGATCCAGGCACCGAAGGTGAACCAGATCTCCCAGTGATCCTCGGACTTGAGGTCGAGCTCGTCCTTGTCACCGATCTGGCCGAACAGCCACGTGTCGAACGTGATCAGCTCGAGCGACTGCGCGAGCGACAGCGCGCCGGGCTCCCCTTCGTGCTCGGCGAGCGTGGCGACGGTATCCCCGTCGGGATCGATGAGCTCCTCGATGATCAGCTCGGATTGCCCGCGCGCACGCGACGAGAACCGATAGGCTCCCTCGCGCAGCTCGGTCATCGCCTTCTCGAAGCGCTCCTTGGCTTGCGCCTCGGCGGCCGCGAGTTGCTTGGCGCTCTCGCTCTCTGACTTCTTGCCGGACTCGGACACGACGGGCAGGATATACGCGTGTCGGCCGCCGACAACGGGTCGGGGCCCGGTTATTACGAGCGACTTCGTCGGGCGCTTCGGGGAGGCGCAGGCGCGGATGTCCTACCGATCGGGGAGGCACTCCACCCCGCGACGCTGCTGGCGATCGGTGTGCTGGTCGTCAACGACTGGGTTCTCAAGGCTCGGTTTGGCCCGAGCTTCGTCACGGGCAAGCTCAGTGACCTTGCCGGCCTCGCTGCGGCCCCGGTCGTCCTGACGGCACTGATCGGCCTGGTCCTGCTCGCGGCGAACAAGCTCGGAGCTCGCGTCCGCCCCGCATTGACCCGGCGCCGGCTCGCGCTCGCGATCGCCGCGACCGGCCTCGTCTTCGCCGCGATCAAGCTGAGCGGCCGCGCTGCCGGCTGGTTCACGGATGCGCTGGGCGTCATCCGTCCCGCGACGGTGCATCTCGACCGCACGGATCTGGCGTGTCTGCCGATGCTGGCGGTCGCGTACTGGATCGGCCGCGACGAGCTACGCCGACTTCGCGGCTAGCCGCGTCATCGCATCTCACTCAACCGAGGCAACGGCATGGCCGGCGTCGGCGACTCGATGAACAGCTGCAGCCAGGTCTCGAGCGCGAGCAAGATCAGGAGCGACACCGTTGCGTCCGTCGTGCCTGCCTGATGCGTCTGCCAGATCTCTCGCAGTGCGGGTCCCTGAACGTAGCGCGCGATCGCGGCATCCGGTCGCAGCAAGATGCGCCCGACGACGGCGCCACCGGAGCCACGCAACCACTCTGCAGCCCCCGAGCTCATCCAGGTCTTCCGGCGATAGGTTACGTCGTCGCACTGCACCGCGATCCGGATCGGTCCGCTCGTGTAACCGATGGGCGTGCCGCGTACCGAGGAAGGCGGCGGCATCGTCGAGGTACGTTGCGGTCGCCGCATCCGCATCTCGGCGGTGGATGACCCCGTATACCGCGTCCATGCCGGTGTCCTCGCTCGGTGCGAAGCTTCCGCGAATCGCCGAGCTGATCGTTAGAAGTTGCCCGACAGCGCGACGCCGGGCGATTGGCCGCCCTTGGCGGACGACATCATCGTCGGACCGACGGTGAGTGCACGCGCTGCCTTCTCGTTGTAGCGGCGCGCCGCGCGACCGGAGTCGTAGAGGTCATACAAGGTGCCGACCACGAAGACGGCGCCGCCGATGTACATCGCGGCCTCACCCTCGCTGCTGTCGTTATCCTCCTCGTAACAGTAGTCGATGCAGTCGTACGCGCTCTCGCTCTGCTTGACCGCGCCCCACACGAACGTGGCGAGTCCGCCCGCACGCAACAGCGTCATCTTCACGGCGTGGCCCTTCTCGCCCGCGTAGATGTGACCCGCGGACGGTCCGATCAGCGTCATCCCGAGCCCGAGCAGCACGAGCTCCTCGTTTTCATCATCGGCTCCCGCGAACATCGTGAGGAGACCGAGGCCCGTCGCGCCGACCGCGAGGAGCTGCGCGGTGCCAGGCTTCTTGATCTCACGAACTGCAGGGCGGGTCAGCGCCAGCCCCCCGACGGGTGGCTGGGCGTACTGCGAGGTGTACGGCTGCGGCGGATAGTACGGGCGCGGCGAGTACGGCTGGCCGTATGGTGCCGGCTGGCCATAGGGCTGCGGGTGCGGATACGGCGCCGGTTGCGGCTGCGGGTACTGCTGCGGGTACGGTGCCGGTTGCGGGTACTGCTGCGGGTACGGTGCCGGTTGCGGCTGCGGATACGGAGCCGGTTGTGGCTGCGCGTAAGGTCCGGGCTGCGGCGCCGGCTGCGGCGCGGGCTCTGAAGGTGCGGGCTGCGGTTGCGGCGGCGCATACGGCGCGGGCTGTTGCGGCGCGTAGGTAGGCGCCGGCGGCGGGCCGTATCCCTGGTCCGGCGACGGCGCTCCCGGCTGCGCGAGTGCAGCGGTCGTGGAGAGCAGGAGGGAGGCAACGGCAACGGCGAGGCGCATCCGTGCGGTCATGAGCATCCGGCGAGCCAACGTGTCCCCACGACAGATCTCGCGGGCTTGGACGTGGTCGGACGACGGATCCCTGACGTGGATGTCGCGTTTCGACGTGGAGAACCGTGAGCTCACTGCACAGCTCGCGATAGGTCACAGCACTGTTACAGCCTCAGGTCGCGCGAGAATTCCACAGCGGCTCGGGACGGCCGTCCTTGAGCGCGCACCACCGTCCCCACACGAACAGCGCGTCGGAGAGTCGGTTGAGGTACTGAATCTGGAGATCGCCGCCGATGTCCTCGGCCTGCGCGAGCCCGACGACCAGTCGCTCGGCACGCCGGCACACGGTGCGAGCGACGTGGAACGCCGCGGATGCTGCGCCACCGCCGGGCAGCACGAAGGACTTGAGCTCGGGCAGCTCATCGTTGACGGCATCGATGTCGCGCTCGAGTCCCTCGATGTGGCGCGGCTCGACGCGAGGCAGCTTCGCGCGCCACTCGGGATCCGGCGCACTGAGCTCCGCGCCGAGGTTGAACAGCTCGTTCTGCACACGCGCGATGATCGGCGACATGTGTGGGCCCGCTGCGGATGTTTCAAGCGCGACGTTGACCAGGCCGAGCGTCGCGTTGAGCTCGTCGACCGTGCCGTAGCACTCGAGCCGGGGATCGGCCTTCGAGACGCGCTCGCCTCCGATCAGTGACGTCTCGCCCTTGTCGCCTGCTCGCGTGTAGACCTTGTCGATCCGCATCGCAAGCTACCTACCACGTCAGCAACTCCCCGATCTATGCGGCTCAGTCGCGCGCGACCGGCAGCGACGGACCGCGCCGGACCACCTTCGGGATCGCCATCATCGCCTCGGGATCCGCGGGCACGCTCTCACCAGATGCGAGCTCGAGCTCGAACCCAGCGTCCTTGATCATCTGATGATCGGCGTGTGGCGTCGCACCGCCGGTCGTCAGATAGCCCTGCGTGAAGATCGAGTTCGCGGGGTACAGCGCCATCGCCTGGAGCGCGCGCAGCGTGATCTCTCGGCCACCCGCGACGCGTAGATCCGTTCGGGGGTGCACGAAGCGGAACATGCACAGGGCGCGCAACGCGAAGCCCGGCTCGACGAGCGGCGAGCCGGCGAGCGGCGTTCCCGGTCGCGCATCGAGGAAGTTGACCGGCACCGAATCGACGTCGAGCTCACGCAGCGCGAACGCGAGATCGAGCAGATCCTCCTCGCTCTCGCCGAGCCCGACGATCCCGCCGCAGCAAGTGTCCATGCCGGCGGCCTTCGCGAGCTGCACGGTCTTCACCCGGTCCTGCCAGGTGTGGGTCGAGACGATCGTCGCGTAGTGCCGCTCGCTGGTCTCGAGGTTGTGATTGAACCGATCGACGCCCGAGCTCGCGAGCCGCTGCGCCTTGGCCTCGGTCAGCAGGCCGAGGGACGCGCATAGCTCGATGTCCATCTCGCTCTTGATGCGCTGTGCTGCCTCGCAGATCGTGTCGAGGTCGCGCTGCGAGGGTCCGCGCGTCGCGGTCACCATGCAGTAGCGCTTCGCGCGCGCGGCGTGGGCGTTGCGGGCTCCGGCCACCAGATCGTCGACGCTCTTGATCG
This sequence comes from Deltaproteobacteria bacterium, assembly GCA_013813945.1. Classification (GTDB taxonomy): domain Bacteria; phylum Myxococcota_A; class Polyangia; order Haliangiales; family Haliangiaceae; genus JABFXX01. The sequence continues at coordinate 6,368 of JACCQV010001161.1, forward strand.
GAGCTTCACCGCTCGGCGACGCATGCTTCGACGACTGCGAGCAGAACCCGCAGTCCTCCGGGCATGCGCCGAGCTTCGCGTTGTCGAGCACGTGCAGCGAGACCCGGCGGCCCCAGTGCGCGCGGCGGACGCGGAACGCCGCATCGAGCAGGGTCAGCGTGTCGTCCACGGACGCGTGCAGCACGGCGCGTGCTTCGTCGCGCGAGATCAGCGTACCGGAGAGTGCTTTATCGGCGAGCGCCGACCACGTCGAGGACATGGGGCGCACGCTAACGAAAACGCTACTTCGGCGCCAGCTTCATCAGCTGGTTGATCGTGCGTCCGCTCGGATCGCTCTTGCGTCGATCCGAGATCGCGATCAGAACCGTTCCCGAGGCCTGCGCCGCGCCCGTCGTGTCGCCGACCCACGTGAGCCCGGCATCCTCGGCGGCCTTGGCATCGGCCGCGGTCGGATACACGCAGAGCAGAACGTCGATCGCGCCGACGGTGCCGCTCTGGCAGTCCTTGCCGACCGCCGGCACACTCGCGGCGGTCAGCGCAGACGGCGACTGTCCGCCCTTCTTCCACGCCGCAAGCACGGCGTCGCGCGGACCGTTGCCGGCTGCACCACCGCCTTTGTCGCACGCGATCGCGGCGACGAGCAGCACGCATGAGACGAGACGCGGCGTCATGTTAGCGGTGCTTCCACTTCTTGCCCTTGTACTTCTTGTGCTTGCCGTGGCCACGGCCGTGACCGCCGTGCACGTGTCCACCGAAGCCGATATCGACACTGATGCTCGGCGCCGGGACATGGACCTCGACGCCCGTGCGGACGCGCGGAGCCACGACGACCGCGGCAGGACGCGTGTCGACCACGACGGCGGGGCCACCGAAGCGCACGCCGATCCAGCCGCTCGGCGGTTCCACGGTGACGACGGGCCGCGTGTAGACGAGCGGCGTGTACATCGCGTTGACCTTGATCATCGCGGGGCGGGCCTCGATGTACGCGGCCGAGGGCTCGGCGACATAGAAGTACGCGTCATCGGCGACCGCGAAGTCCGCACGGACCTCGAGCGGCGGCGTGAAGTGGTGATAGTGCGGGCCGTCGAGGTAGCAGAACTCGACGTCCTCCTGGTCGTGGCCGACGTTCGCGTGGACGTGAATCGGGTGATGCCCCTTGTAGGCGTGCTTGGG
>JACCQV010001170.1 GCA_013813945.1 Deltaproteobacteria bacterium
CCCTTCGCCCGCCCGACAGATCGCTGTCGAGCGCATCGGGAAGCTCGTTGAGATCATCGGCCCGGCGTGGCATCGCGGCTGCGAGCGCGGTCTCGAGCTTGCCGAGCTCGCGCGCGACGGCGACCCCACCGCGCGCCATCGCGGACGTCAGCGCACTCTCGGCCTGGCGCAGCGCCTCGGCGGTGAACGCCTTCTCGAGGTTGGAGTCCGCGACCAGCGCGACCTGCTGCTCGAGCCACGAGATGTAGACGAGGAGCCCGCTGCGATCGGTGGTGTTGTGTACGCCGCGATCCACGAACGTGGCCCGCGCCGCGTGCTCGACATGCCGCCGGCGGACTTGCTGCGGTGTCAGCACCCGCTTGACGATCGGAAGCAGCTCGACCACCGCTCCGGCGACCGCGCCGACCACGAATGGATCGACGAGGATCGCGACCAGGCCGAACGGGTACGACGCGAACAGCATCGCGGCGAGACCGGCGAACGCGATCACCAGGCCGACGATCAGGTTGGCGTGCAGGTAGCCGGCGGACCGCCGGCGCATCGCGACCACGACCTCGACCGCGGAGGCGCTCTCGATGTCCTCGATCGTCTCCTTGAACGCCGCATGGGCCTCGTCGTCGAGGAACCGGGCACCCACGCCGCGGGTATACCACGCGGCGATCGCGGACTATCGCGGGTAGCGCACGCCGTGACGAGGCAGGAGGCTTGCCCGTTGCCGATCGACCTTACCCGAGGGCAGGAGTGGTAGCTGTGCGGCGATCGCAAGCTCGCGGGGGCGCGCGTGCGGGGCGAGCGCCGTGGTCCAGCAAGCCATCGCACGCTCCTCGTCGAAGCCATCGTCGACGGCGAGCACCGCACCGACCGTCTGTCCCCACCGGGAATCGTCGACCGCGAACACGCACGCCGAGCGGACTCCGGGTGTCGCGGCAAGCTCTGCCTCGATCACGGATGGATGGACCTTCTCCCCGCCACTCACGATCACATCGTCGGCGCGACCGATCACGTGCAGTGCATCCGCTTCGACAAAGCCCAGATCCGCCGTCGTGAACCGTGGCGCGATGGGTTCACCGTCGAGGTACGCGGTCGCGAGCATCGGTGCACGGATCGCGATCAGTGCTGGCTCGGCGCGAGTGCCGGCGATCAGCTCGACGCTCGCGAGCAGGCGCAGCGGAGCGTGAGGCTCGCCGGCGCGCTCGAGCGGCGCGGTCGCGATCTGACCAAACGTCTCGGTCAGCCCGTAGGTCGTCAGAAACGGAACACCGCGGGCGGCTGCGCGCTCGAGCAGGGCGGGACTCGCCGCGGCGCCCCCCAGCAGCACGGCACGCAGCCTCGCCGGTGGGCGCCACGCCGGATCGTCGAGCAGTGCGGCGAGCTGGGTCGGTACGAGCGAGGCAATGGTGCACCCGGCGAGCAGGACGGCGCAGCGGTCACGATCGAAGTTGCCCTCGAGCAGGACGATCGGAACGCCCGCTGCGTGGCAGCGGACCACGATCGCGAGACCTCCTGCGTGCGCCGTCGACAGCGCGAGCAGCCAGCGATCGTCGTCGCGCCAGCCGAGGTGTGCGGCGCTCCCTGTCGCTGCCGCCCCGAGTGCGCCACGCGAGATCGCGACGCCGCGTGCGGGTCCGGTCGAGCCGGACGTGAACAGCACGACCGCGGTGTCGGCAGGAAGCTCGGCGCTCTCGACGAGCGCGCGTTGCCGCGCGAGCTCGGCTTCGGGAAGGCGGTGGTGGAGGAGGGCAATTGGCACGCGCCCGTCGAGCGCGATGCGGATCGCATCGAGAGTTGCGGCCGTGGGCGACGCGACCATCACGCGCGCGGCGGTGCTCGCGGCGGTGCTCGCGGCGGTGCTCGCGACGGGTCTCTCCGCGGGGGACACGCGGCGCGGCGTGGTTCGCGACGCACCGAAATCGGGTCGCGCGTCGGCGGCAGGGGCGACGACGAGCTGGTCGAGGCGCGGCGTTGTGCGGAGCAAGATCCTCCGGATCCCTGTCGGCGTGAGCTGCTCGACGGTGTCGGACCACCCGGCGAGCGCCGGGTGTGGCGCGAGTCCGGCCGGAACCTTGCTGCCGTGCTCACCTGCGATCGCGAGGGCGAGCTCGGCGCAGGCGCCCGTTCCGATCGGACCTTCGAGCGTGTGGGTCACCACGACGGCCTTGCCGGCAGAGAATCCGCGCGCTGCGAGCGCGAGGCACGCATGCAGCCCCCCGAGGAGCGTCGGCTTGAGCACGAGTGCCGCGAGTCCTGGTGCATGGAGGGCGGTCTCGAGCTGCGCGGCAGTCAGCATCACCAGGCTCTCGTCGAGGGCGATCGGGCACGGCAGCGGATCGGTGAGCAGCTCGTGCGCATCGGGGCACGGCTCCTCGACGAAGTCGATCGGCAGGTCGGCAAGTGCGTGGAGCAGTGGACGGGTCAGCGCGCGCGACCAGGACCGGTTCGCGTCGATCCGCAGCGTCGCGCCGGGTGCCGCGTGATGAATCGCGATCACGCGGTCGAGGTCACCCGTGGAACCGACCTTGATCTTGAGGCACTGCGCGCCCTGCGAGACGGCTCGCCTCGCCGCCGCCGGATCATCGACGACGACGGCGCACGGCAGCGCGGTGGCGGGCCTCGTCGTCAGGATGTCTGCGAGGGTCTGGTCCTGGATGCTCGCGCGCGCGGACAGAACTGCGGTCTCGAGCGCGAAGCGCGCGGACGGGGAGTGCACCGCCTCGAGCGAGCCGCTCGGGTCCGCGGCAAACGCGGCGATCGCCGCCACCGCGTCGTCCAGGGAGTCGCTCGACGTGCCGGGC
>JACCQV010000239.1 GCA_013813945.1 Deltaproteobacteria bacterium
CTGTCGTGGATCGTCGTCCACGGCATCGAGCTGACGTCCCTGCCGTTGCGGGTTTCGCAGCGGGCAGGATCGCCATCCGCGCCGCCGCCCGGGCCGCCGCCGCCGTCACCAACGCAGACGAGCTGGGGGGCGCACCCGCGAACGATCCAGGCGTGTGGGGACTCCTTCGATGGATCTGCGAACGAGCGCGCGTGTCTCGAGATCATGTCCCGGTTCCACTACGACCCGGTGCCGGTGATCGCGAGCTGCGATACGACGATGGATGGTGATGCGAACGAGCTCGCGTGCGTGCGAGTCGCGGCGGGGGCGTTCAGCGATCCGTCCGCGGCGCTCGCACGCTGCGATTCCGCGATGGATGGCGATGCCAACGAGAAAGCGTGCCTCGAGCTGGCGATCACGGCGCGGTTCCCGGCCGCCAAGCTGATCGATGCCTGCGAGACGGCGATGGATGGCGATGCGGGCGAGCTCGCGTGCATCACCGCCGGCGTGACCGCCGCGAGCGACCCGAGCGAGACGATCAACGCGTGCGAGAAGGCGATGGATGGAGACGAGTCCGAGCTCGCCTGCATCAAGCAAGCGCTGGCGCCAGGCCGCGCCCCCGCGAGGTAGCTACCTGGAACGAGCCAGTGGCGGATCGAGTAGCCAGCCGATCCCGGGCGTCGATGCGCACGAACGTCCGCATCGTGGGGACTTAGGACCCACCTGATCGGGCATCGCCCGTGCAATGGCCACGCACCGTGTTGGGTCGGACTGCTCGAAACGGAGGTCGCGGTAGGAACGGTATCGGTGCTTGCCGGACCGACGTCCTGCTGATCGCCGCCGGCACGGCGCTCTCGGGGGCCTGCAATCCGCCGCGGGCGATCGATCGCGTGGAGCTCACGACCGGCCTCCAGCGCCCGAGCTCGACCGTGTTCCAGGACCGCGGTCCTGCGGATCCCGACGGCGGCATCCGCGCCCTGATCGCACTGCCGATCCGCGACTCCGCGGTGCTCGATGACACGATCGCATCGTTATACGACCCGGCGAGCGCCCGGTTCCGCCGATATCTCAGCGTCGACGACTGGGTCGCTCAGCACGGCCCGACACAGGACGACGTCGACGTGGTGACCGCGTGGCTGAACGAGGGCGGTCTCGAGGTCGCGCGAGTCTCTCGCAATCGGCTGCTGCTTCACGTCACCGGGACGGTCGGCGCGTTCGATGCGACGTTCGCCACCGAGCTCCACGACTTCACCAAGGTCGAGGATCCCGACTTCACGACGTTCGGCGCGCCGAGCCCTCTGTTCGCGCCGGCGGACATCGCGAATCGTCTCGAGGCGGTCGTCGTCGCCGATCACCCCGCGGACACGTCGCCGTTGCCGGGCGAGGCCGGGATGATCGAATCCGATCCACCGCCGGAGCGGCCGTACCTCAGCGTCGCGAAGGTGGCTCGCGCCTATGGCCTCGAACCGCTCGCCGCTCGCGGCGCGACGGGTCGCGGCATCACGATCGGGGTCGTCGCCGGCGCCGGATTCAAGCGCAACGACGTGCAGTCGTTCTGGCAGGCACAGGGGATCCGGCGGGCCGATCCGGTCGTAATCCCGACCATGGAGGCGCTGTCGACGCGGTTCACCGAGACGACGATCGACGTCGAGTGGGCTGGTGGCATCGCACCCGGAGCGGAGCTCGCCGTGTACGCCGGTCCCGACGCGCACGAGACGTCGCTCGTCTACACCTTCAACGCCGCGATCGCCGACGGTCGCGCTCACGTGATCACCGACTCGTTCGCGCACCGTGAAGATGCGACGCCGCGCGCGATCAGCGACCAGTATCACGCATCGGCGCGAATGGCCGCGGCCCTCGGTATGACCGTGATTGCTGCGGGCGGTGATTCCGGTCAACCGGATGTCCCGTCGTCGAGTCCGCTCGTGACCTCGGTAGGCGGAACCGTGCTCCAGCTCGACAGTGCGGGCAACCGGACCGCCGAGTCCGCGTGGTCCCGCTCCGGGTCGGGTGATTCGCAGAGGTTCGCGGCGCCGCCCTGGCAGCTCGCGCACGTACCATCGCCGATGCGAGCAGTCAGCGACGTCGCGGTCTCGGCGGGTCCGTACTGGTCGTATGTGTTCGGTCAGTGGAAGCCGCTATGGGGAACATCCTTCGGGGCACCCGTCGTCGCCGCTCTGATCGCGTGCATCAACAGCGATCGCCGCGAAGCGGGCGAGCCCGTGATCGGGCTGTTCAACGAGACTGTGTATCGAGACGCGGCCGTGCGGGCCACGTTTCGTGACGTGATCAGCGGAGAGACATCGGATCATGCGGCCTCGGTGGGTTGGGACTACCCGACCGGCTGGGGCGCGCCTGACGCGGCTGCACTCGCGGAGGTGATGCCATGACCAAGAAGCCCACGACCCCAAAGCCGAGTGCGATCCAGCCGGGTGAGCACACGATGATTCGCCAGCTCGCGGCCTTCGCAGCGCGCGTGGTCGGCGTCCTCGCGATCGTGTGGTTGCTGGTCGACGGCACCGGGCTGAGCGGCGCGAGTGACGAGCTGCTGCGCGACGAGTACTACGCGCTACGCGCGAGCTCGCGCTTCTCCGACGCATGAATGTCAAGGCGACCGACGTGTCGCCGGTGCAGGCACTCTCCGAGCCGTCGCTTGCGCCCGCGGGCGAGCCTGCTCCGCCGGCTCTCGAGGCGCGTTATGCCGACCTCGCTCGCGTGGTGGAGGGCTACGCCCGCGACGGCAACGTCCAGCGCCTGCGTGCCCTGCCGCAGGGTAGTGCGGTCCGTGGCGGTTACAGCGACGAGCTCGGGCGCGGCTTCCTGGTGTTCGAAGTCCGCGAGGCAGGCCAGGTGATCCGCGGCCTCGTCATGATCCCGGGCGGCAGCGAGCACGTCCAGCTCGCCGCGGGTCCCGACCTCGAGCGTTCGATCGCAGTCGCCTTGTTTCGACGCCCGCTCTCGATCCGCGTCGATGGCACTGTGGCGGGCGGGTCCGGCCCGTGACCTCCCCGCGACAGATCCTCTCGATCGCCGTCACGATCGGGATGATCGGTGCGTTCGCCGCGCTCGCGCTCGCGGTGTCGAAGACCGTGAGTCAGCCGCCGGATGTGCTCGAGCGGAAAGTCTCGGACGCGGAGCGGCATCTCTACTACCGGATCACCGCTGCCGAAGGAGCGGTGTTCGTGCTGACCGGGGACGAGACGTCGATCCGGCTGATCGTCCACGCGGTCGTTCCCGGTGCAGCGAGTGGGTACGATCAAGCGCGAGAGATCGAGTACGGAGTGCGCGTCGAGATGGAGCTCGACGGCAAGCCCTGGCATCGCGATCTCCATACGCGCGCGCGGCAGAGCAAGGCCAGGTGGATTCCCGAGCACGGGGGCATGTGGCTCGACGAGAACACGTTCAGCCTCGAACGCGGGCTGGAGCTCTCCGACGACCGCCACCTGATCGTAGTGCTCCCCGCGGGCGTCTCGCCGGGCACGCGCTTGAAGGTGACAATGCTCACCGCAGAGGAGGGCATCGTGCGGGGGTATGCGCCGCTGCCACGCGCCGACATCGACCATCGGCTGGATGCGATGCGTCCGGTCGACCGCAAGCGGCTCGCCGAACAGATCAGCTATGCCCCGTGGGATCGGCTGCACGTGCGCGAGCTCGCGGTCGTGCGCTTTGCCGAACGCCGACTCTCCGACGACGGTCACCCGGAGACGCGCGAGGTCTACACGACGGGATATCGCATGCGCGACGTGGCGATGCTCGAGTGGGGAACGGTCATCACGGCCGAGCGCGGTCTCGCGGTCAACGTCGTCGGTCCGGCGCAGCTCGAGCTCGCGGTTCGCCGCGCGGATCCAAGTCCCGCGCCGGCGCAGCTGGTCGTGACCTTGCTGGGCGAGACTGCCGCACCGGCACCGCTGTCGATCGCGGTGCCGTCATCGGACGCGTCCGAGACGCACCCTGTCTCGATCCCCGAGGGCGTCTTCACGGCGACGATCTCCTCGACGGGAAGTGCGCGCGTCCAGCTCACCGCGCCGCCGGAGACCGCGATCGCGCTCGCCGGAACCACCGGCGGCGGCCCGCTGGTCGCCGACGTGCAACGGATCTCGAGCTACCTCTCGGGTCCCGATGGGCCTCCGATCGCGGTTGCTCTCGAAGAGCCGATCGATCAGGTCGGTCGCACCATTCGCGTCGACGTACGCACGCTCGCCGCAGCCCCTGTCGCGACGCTGACGCTCGACGCCGTGGACGCTGAGGGACGCACGATCTCGACGGTAGCGAGCCGCATCGACAGCGTGGTTTCGCGGTTCGAGGTTGCACACCTGTTCGATGCCGAGCAGGCCCTCGTCGGCGAACCGGTCGGGGTTTGCCTCGTGGCGCCCGCCGGCGCGCGCGAGGTCCGGATCCGTACCGATGTCCCGGCACTGGTCGCAATCTCGACGGCGATGCCCGGAACCAGCGTGACGGGTCGCCTCGAATCGCCGTTCGCCGAGGTACCGCTCGCCACTCTGATGTGGCGCTACGCACGGCAAGCGGAGCGCCAGTGGCAGCCGGTCCGCGCCAAGAACCACGCCGCCTTGACGCCGCAGCGCACGGTGACGCTGGTCGCTCAGGCGCGACTCGAGCGCCGCGTCGTGCCACCCGCCGCGCTGGCCGGCACGAGCCTGACCCCCGTCGACAGGCTGGAGCGGCAGACGATGATCGAGCGCGTTCCCTCCGGTGAGGTCGCGAGCACGGTCGCGGCCTGGACCGCCGGCGATCACACGCGGTTGATCCCGGGGCGGGTCACGCGAATCGACTTCTCACGCTCGCCCGATCGACCGACCCTTCGCTACTTCGCGGCACGCAGCGGAGGGGCGGACGTCGTTGGCTCGAAGCTTCAGATCAAGCTGGATGGGCGGGCGCTCGACGACGAGACCTTGTCTGCCACCGGCGGCACCATGGATCTCCCGCGCGGACTGACGGGCATCCACACGCTCGAGGTCGAGACCTCGGCGCCGGTGCGCCTGCTGGTGGATCGGCCACCGGTGGGAGGCGCCGAGCTGTACGCGATGCGTACGGTGTATCGCGTGCCCGACGACGGCAAGCCGATCCGCATCCGGGTGACGAAGCGACCGTTGGTGGCTCTGACCGTCAACGTGGTGCTCTACACCCCGCGCGCTGTCATGGATCCAGCGACTTCGATCCGGATCGTGGTCGACGGAGGCGCACCCACGCGGATCGAAGGCGTTGCCCTAGCGAGCTGGACCCTCGCAGACCGCGCGCTGTCGCTCCCTGCATCGGACCGACCCGCGACGCTGGGATTCACCGACACCGATCGTGGAGGCCCGCTGTATCCGCGGCGGATCGCGGTAACGATCGGGGACGATCTCTTGCCTGGACCCCACACGATCGAGCTTCGCGTCGACGGCGCGCGACCCGTGTGGGGCCGGTGGTTCGTGCTCGACGGTCGCAGCTCGAACGAGCCGCGCGCGGTGCAGTGGCGTGACGACGATGACCCGAGCACAGGGAGTAGCGAATGACGATCGATCCGAAGTGGCTGGCGATGTTGCTCTCGACGGCGGCGTGCTCGCGAACCACCTGTGTGGAGTCGCCGGTCGCGCCGCCGCGAACGTCGACTGCGCCGGCAACGTCCTCGACGCGAACCCTCACGCTCGATGAGTACGAGAAGGTCGTCTACGGCCCTGGGCCCCAGGCGACCTTTGCCAAGACGACCGCGACCGAGCACGAGGTGATGGACAAGCTCGTGCGCGAGATGCTGGAGGGCGCGCGTGCCGCCAAGGCTCCGGACCCAGGTGGCTGGCAAGCGGTGGCCGCTGGCGCTGGCTTCCGGATCGAGGTGTGGACGGTCGATGGGCAGACGTACTGGGCATTGCTCGAGGCAGAAGGGCAGGTCCGCGGTGCCGGTGCCTACGTGTTCCGTGTCGGCCAGGCTGCCAGTGAAGGGCCGACGATCCTGCTCCAGGCGCCGCACAACTTCTTCGACCTCGGAACCGGCCGGCTCGCCGCCGAGATGTTCTTCGGGGCGCGGCCAGGCCCGCGTCCGGCGGCGCTGTTCACGAATACGATCCACCGCTACCAGCTCGCGCCTGGCGACAAGAAGAAGCGCGCCCACAATCCTGCGGACATCGCGCACGACCCCGAGCATGCGTTCACCGTTGCGACGCTGGCGTTCGCGCGTGTGGCGGGATCGACTCGCGTGATCCAGATCCACGGCTTCGGTTCGCGTACCGAGGACGATGAGGATGGCGATACCGCTTCGATCGCGATGGTCATCAGCGCCGGGGATGCCGCGGGATCTACTCCGCTGACGACGGCGCTCGCTGCTGCGCTGGTCGATGCGTTCGGACCCGAGGTCAAGCGCTTCCCCGAGGACGTCCGCATGCTCGGTGCAACCACGAACGCGCAGGGCCGGCGGTTGCGAGAGGTCGGCGGTTCGGCCTTCGTTCATCTCGAGCTGTCATCGGTGATGCGCAAGCGACTCGAAGCCAGTGCCCCGGCGCGCGATCAGCTCGCTGCGATCCTGTTCAATCCCAGCGCCGATCGAAAATGACCGCATCGTCCCGCGCCACACTGCTCGCGATCGCGTTGGTCGCCGGAGCTCTGCTGTGGCCGCGGACCGCACGTGCCGAGCTCGATCTCCGTGGTGCGGTGTTCGTCGCGCAAGGAGTGCGCTTCCCGGTTGCGGTCGCCGAGGTGAGCCCGGCGGCGCCGTTCGTTCCGGCCGGTGTCGCCGAGGTGACCGGCGCGGTCGACGTGGGTCCCGAGCGTGCGGCCGTGGTGTGGCTCGATCCTCTCGCCATCGTCCGGATCCGACACGACGCGAACCGGATGCCGCGCTTCATGCGCGTGGTCGGATCGGGTCCGGCGCGAGCGCGCGTTCGCGAGCCCGGCATCGCGAGCGCTCCGGGCGTCACCTATCTCGCCCAGCCGCCGGGGCGTGGCGACGTCTGGATCATCGTGGCCGACGCACCGGCGACCATCCGCGTCGAGCGAGCGATTATCCGCAGCGGCCGGATGATCTGGGAGGACCTCCAGCGCACGTTGCTCGCGTGGGTGGAGAGCGGAACGGGACCGCTGCCCGCGATCCCGATCAGCGATGGATCGCGCCTGCTCGCCGCCGAGCTCGAAGCCGACGCCACCGTGGGAGCCGCCATCGAGCGAGCGTTTCCGCAGGCGTCGATTCGCGCGGGTGTGCGTGCGTGGCGCAAGGCGGGTGTGATCGCCGGCGTGACCGCCACACGACCGTTCGTCACTCCGCAGCTCGCCGTGTCGACGCTCGACCTCGACGGCATGGGTGACGACGTGACCGTTGCGGCTCCGACGGGCGCGGGGCAGCCGTACCACCACGTGACCGCGCCGCGGACCATCGTCGTCACTCTCGAAGGCCCGGGGGCGCTGCGCGTGGAGGCGCGTGCCGTGCTCCCCAGTCCGGACGGAGTCACGCTGGCCCCGGATGCGACCGTGCGAGCTCCGGTCGCGATCACGATCGCCTCGCGCGGCACCGCGCTCGCGCGGCGCGCACTCGCGGCGGGCTACGCGAGCACACCGGATGCACTCGAGCCATCTGCTGCGCTGCCGGTGCGAACACCGCTCGTTTCCGAGGAGGGCGATCATCTCGGCGATCGAGTTGCGGTGACGATCCCGCTGTTCCCAGGCCGGCATGCGTACGAGATCGTCGTCGACGGCGGCCCGATCGCCGTCCGCGCCTCGGTCGCACGCCGTCGCGCTCGCCTGGGCGAAGCGCTGCGTGGCACCGACGATGTCGACCGCTTCGTTCGCGACGCGAAGGCCTCCCTCGAAGGAGAACAATCGGCCGGCGCGGATCTGGTCCGGCACCTTGTGATTCGCCGCGCAGGAGAACCGCGCCCGAGCTCGGGCCTACCGGCAGCCGCGTTGCCTCCGCTGCTTCGACTGGCGTGGCTGTCCGCGGCTTCGGCGGTCGATGATGGCGGGACGATCGCCGCAGCAAGCTCCGCGATCGGCGAGCTCGCTGCACCGATCGATCCCGCGGCATGGGTGGTCGTGATCGCTCTCGCGCGCCAGCTCGCGAATGCCGACGACGCTGCGCTGCTGCTCCGCCGGATGCCCGGCGAAGCGCCGGCGCGTCTGGTCGCCGAGCTGGTGACGCTGTTGCCCCGGCCCACGCCGATCGAACGGATTCGTAACTGGCAGCTTGCTGCAGTTGATCTGGCGTGGCGAGCACAGCCGCTCGATCCCGCGATCGCGTTTGCGGAGCGTGCAGCCTGGCGAGCCGGCGAGTGGGCACTCATCGCGCCACTGGCTCGCGACCCCGGTGTCGATCCACCGCCCGCACAGCGCTGGCTCGTCGAGGCGCGCGTCGGTGGTGGCGAGCTCCCGCGCTCCTGGCGGCCCGGCGATCTGTGGCGCTTCACGCCGGGCCGGGCGTATTCGATCAAGGCCCTCGCTTCGACCGTCGACCCCATGCGGGCCGCGATCCTCGACGTCTACGTCGCGACCCCGGCATCAGAGCCGGGCCCACTGCAGCTCACCGTCGACGGGAAGCCTTTCCACGCCGCGGCGTTGTCTCCCCTCGAGCGATTGCAGATCGCCGTCGCCCCCGGCGCGCACGAGGTCAAGCTGGATGGTCCCGCGGCGACGCGCGCGTGGATCTCGCAAGCACCGCCCGTCGCCGTCGCGCTCGCGGACCTGGCGCGGCTCCAGCACTACTGGCCCGCGCATCAGCTGCGGTTTGAATTACCCGCTGACTCGAGCTCCGCGCCGATCCAGATCTCGGTGCGCGCGCTCGGCGACAAGCCGTTGAAGGTGACATTGAAGCCCGACATCGGGTCTCCGATCGAGATCGAGATCGCCGGCGGTGCTGTCGATCCCAGTGCGCATCCGGTCGGGGCTGCGGGCGTGGTCGGCGGCGAGGTCAGCTTCGCCGTGCGACTCGCACCCGGTGCACGCGTCCTGAGGTTCACCACCAGCGAACCGGAACGCGTTCTCGCCGCGGTTGCCGTGCGCCGTCAGCGCTCGGACAACGCACCGAGGATGGGGACAGCAGCGAGCGGCGACTTGCTCGAACGGATCGGCGCAGCCAGCAGCACGCTGGCCGCGGATCCCGACGACGCCGGCGCACTCGCGAGCAGGGCCAGCGATCTGCTGGACCTCGGCGAGCCGGCGCTCGCACGCGAGGACTTGATCCGGATGCTGCGGATCCCCGCACGCCGGCGGGCGACGATGGCCCACATCGAGGAGGACCTGTTCGGCCGGCTCGACGGATTCTCCGAGCCGACGCACCTCGCGCTCGACGCGCTGCCGACCGGTCCGATCGTGATCGCTCCAGCACTGCTTGCGTTCGCAACGGAAGCAACGATGTCGCGATGGCGCACCGTGATGATCGCGTTGCGTGACCGCAAGCTCGACGAGGCGCTGCGGCTGATCGGGGCGAGCTCCCCGAAGGACGGTGATCTCGTTGGCGCGTACCTCGCGGCACGCGCGCATCTGGGACGCGACGACGACGCGGCCGCCGCCTCCGAGCTCGTGCGGATCTACCAGCGCACCGGAGAGCGGTCAGCGGCCCTCGAGTCGATCGATGCGCTGGCTCGCGTGATCGCGGATCGCGGCTCCGCACCGCAAGGCGCGATCGCGATCACCTACGGCCTGGCATCCCGCATGCGAGGGCTCGCCGATCATCCGCGGTCGCGACGCGCTCTTCTCGTCGCAGCGGCGCAGAGCGGATGGGACACGATGACGTCGATGACCAGTAGCGCGGGTCAAGAGACCGTGGTTTCGAGCGAGCCGATCTTGCCGCCGCCACCGTCCGTGATCGTCCGGGAGGCGCTGATCGCTCCGCCATGGCCCGCTCGCTCGGGGCACACGCTCACGGCCGGCACCACGGCGGTGCTCGACGTCGACGCCGGAGCCACCACCAACCTGCGCGCGCAGGTGAGGTGCGTGCGGGTTCTGGCCCGTGTCCAGGTGGATGCGAGCTGCGCGTTCTCGACGCGGATCGATCAAAAGGCTCTGCGCCCGGTCTCCGTACCGCTCGGTACTGTCACCGAGATCCCGCTCGGCAGCATCGCCGGCGGGCGCCACATCATCGAGGTCACCCTCGCCGCGAGCAGCGATGGCGAGATTGCGTCGGTCCGGTTCGTCAGCGACCGCGCGTTGGCCGGCATCACCGAGAACGCGCGAGAAGAGGGCACCTTTCCAATCCGGCCCGAGCGGCGAGCGAAGATGTTCGTCGCGAACAAGACGGCGATCTCCGCACTGCTCCTCGGCAAGACAACGCTCTGGGTGCAAGCTCGCGCGCTCGTCTCGGGGCCCGACCGACCACGGTCCGTCACGATCGTGGCGACCCCGACCCAGGGTGACGCCGTGCGCGCCACCATCCCGGTCCCCGCGGACGTCACGACTGCGCGCGTGGATACCCGGCGGGAGCTCACGGTCTCGTCCGCCGGCGACGCATTCCTCGTGCTTCCCGACGCAGGTCCATATCAAGTCACGGTCAGCCCTGATCGCGGCGAGATCGTTGCGCGCCTCGCTCGCCGCGACGAGCGGCGCGGCAATGTCCCGCGCCTTCCGGGTGCGTGGTACGCGGCCGCTCCAGCCGCAGAGGCTCCGTTCGAGCTGCCGTCGATACCTCCGCTCGCGACCCTCGAGGTCTCGGATGATCCGGGGCCGGCCCCGGGCAGAGTGGGCACCTGGTCGGTCGACGTCGGAGCTCGTCAGGATGGGCGTCCCGACGAGGATCTGCGACCGGAGCGCGAGCTCGGGCGCATCGAGGGCGGGCTCGCGTACAGGCGCGCGCTGGTGCCGGATCGCGCCTGGCTCTCGATGCGCGCCATCACGCGGACGCGCGAGGCGACCGCCTGGATCGCCGGCGGAGCGGCAGAGCTCACGATCGAAGAGCTTCCGCTTGGCATCACCGCGCGCGCGATCGGGACGGTGTTCACGCAGCAGTTTTCCAGTGGCCGGGCGTGGCACGGCCGCGGTGACCTGCGGATCTCGCGCCGGTTCGCGGCGTCGGACACGGTCACGGTCATCCCCGGTCTCGGATTCGCCGCGAGCGCGCTGAACACGACGCCCGAGGTTGCTGCCGTGACGACCGAGGAGATCGATCCGGACGTGTTCACGTCGTACCGCTACGCCCATGATCGCGCGGCGACCGCGGGGCTCGCGCTCAGGTGGATGCCGCTCCAGGACATGATCGGTTCGCTGGCGGCGAGCGCGACCACGAATGCCGAGCTCGGTAGCCTCGACCATGTCGATCTCGCCGTCCGCACGCAGCACCTCGTGCCGCTTCCAGGACTCGGCGAGACCATCCTGGACCTCGGCTACCGGCCGAGCTATCGGCTCGCCGATGACGACCGCGCCGACGCATTCCTCCAGCATCAGCTCTCCGCGCGTCTCGTGTTCACGCTGTGGTCCGGAGGTGCGGGCCGGCTCGTGCTGTCGATCTGGGACGACGTCCGGCTGTCATCCGCCACCGAGCTCAATGCCTTCGGTGCTGCTCTCCGGTTCGATCTGCTTGGCGATCGCGGGCTCGTCGACTTCGCCCCGGACGATGCCGCGTTCACGAGCCTCCTCGAACACCGCTGCTATGCGCCCATGGGGGCCTTGTGACGGTCTCCAGGGACACCGTTCGAGGTTTACTCGACCGCTACAGCGGTGAGCTTCATCGCCGCGTGCGTGGGCGTGTCCTTGACGCGATCGCGGACGAGCTGTCCGAGCGAGCGTCGCAGCCGCTGCGCTCGGAGCTCGAGCAACTGGTGTTCGTCGTCCTGCAGATGCGTCAGCTCGCCGAGGACCAGATCGCCGAGCTCGGTCAGATCGAGCAGCGGTGGCGTGACTTCGACAACCGGCTGTTTCATGCATCGCCCGAGGACCGGCGACAGGTCCTCGCGGACTATCTGAGCGAGACCGTCGCGGACTCGCGAAATCGCCGGGCTGACCTCGCGGCGATCGATCGCTACCTCGATTACGACGCGATGCGAGAGCGGCACCAGGTCGCGCGTCACCGCGTACTCGTCATCCTCGAGCTCGCGGTGACGTTCATCGGCAATGCCGTCGGGCCCGCGATGTTCCTCGCCGGTGATCGTGCGGCGACGGCTCGCGAGATCTTCCATGACGGACGGATCACCGAATTCCTGCATGCGGTCGGCGAGACCGGCGGTCGCTGGCAGCTGCGTGCCGCCGCGCTCGATGGTCTCCTGCGCTGCGTCGAGGTCGCGCGTGAACGCGATGTTCCCTGGCTCACGCAGCTCGCGGCCCATCACCTCGGACTGGCCGTGCGCTGCGCGACCAACCTGGAGGAGCCCGCGTGGGTGCAGGGCCGCGCGCTCGCCCTCGTTCTCGCCCTGTCGTTCGATCTCGGCATCGATCTCGTCGCACGCCGGCTCATGGAACCTGCGGCGGACACCGAGGAACACGTGGGCGTCGCCCGCCGCGACTTCCTCGTCCGCCGAACGTGCGTCGATCTCCTCGCCGCAGCTCGAGACGACCGCAGCGTGGAGGTTCTTCGCCAGACCCGTCGCGATCCGAGCACCCATGTTCGACAGGGGCTCGCCGTGGCGTTCGCACAGCGGGGCCAGCTCACCGAGCTTCGATCGCTCGCGGGGCTCGATCCGGGAGAGCCCGAGCGGAGTAGCCAGGTCCGCGCGTCAGCGGTCGAAGCGGCGTTCGACGCGGCGATCACTCCTGAAGGTGTCACGACCGCGCTGCAGCTCGCAGTCGATGTCCTCGCGATCGACGCAGCCGCGCTGCCGCTGACGGTCGCGTGCGAGGAGAGCGCCGGAATCGTTGCGCGAGCAATGCCGCCGGCGGCTGTGACGGAGCGGCTGCTGACCGAGCTGCTCCGGCTCTCGAGCCGAGGGGATCGGTCGGCCGCGATCCGCGAGATTGCGGCAGCCGCTGCCGAGCGCGTTGCGCTCAGCCTCAGCGAGGAAGCACGCGCGTGGTGGCAGCTTCTCGCGGCGGTCACCGAGCAGATTCCGGTGGGCGGCTCGCAGACACTCGCGCTCGAGGACTTCCCGAACCTTCCGCCCCTGCCAGCGGATCCCGAGTTTCTGGGGCGCATTCTCGCGACGCTGTCGCGCTCGGACTATCCGCTGTTCGCGACTCGCACCGGCGGCCGACTGCAGCTCTGGCGCGGTGACCGGTTTCGTCGCCGGTTGTGGCGCCTGCTCCACGAGGTCGGCCGCCCGGCGCCGAACAAGCGTCAAGCGTACCGCCACACGCTCGGCCGCGTGATGAGAGGCCAGCTCCGCGCCCCGCCCGGCGGACTCGACGAGGCGACCGCGACGACGGTGCCCGGCGAGCGACTGTTCCTCGCCGAGGAAGGAGGTTGGGCGCGTCACCTGCCAACCGTCGATGACGTGCTCGATCTACCGCTGTGGTCGCGCGAGCCCGTGCGGATCTTCTCGAGCTATGGCACCACCACGATGCAGCCACCGGCGGGTGTCTGGCGCCGCCTGCGCAATCGGTTCGTGGTGTCGCGTCGCTACGCGCGGCTCGCCGCACTCCGCACCCGATCGCTGCGAGGTACCGAGCACCACGACCGGCAGCGGTTCACCGACGAGGTGCGCGGACTCGGCATCGAGCTGACCTTCGCGCGTCACACGTATCCGAACCAGTCAGCGTCGGTACCCGACGCGCTCGCTGCGCTGATTCCGGTCGCGCCGGTGGAGCCCCCGCGAAGTGGGGCGGCCCTGGCGCTTGGCGCGTTTCCGTTCGGCCTCGGCGAGACGCGCGACTGGCTCGAGCGCGAGGGCCAGTACTTCTCCTCCTTGCAGGGCAACGGTCAGCTCGCGCTCGCGCTGTTTCTCCTCGCGTTCGCGATCATGTTCTTCATCGGTGCATATCGGAAGCGCGCGCAGATCTCCACGGCGCGGAAGCGAATCCCGATGACCATCGGCGGGTGGGGCACCCGCGGGAAATCGGGCACCGAGCGGCTCAAGGCGGCGGTGTTCCATGGGCTCGGCTACGAGGTCGCGGTCAAGACCACCGGATGCGAGGCCATGCTGATCCACTCGATCTCGGACGAAGCGCCTCACGAGATCTTCCTGTTCCGCTCCTACGACAAGGCGACGATCTGGGAGCAGCGCGACGTTCTCGAGACCGCAGCGGATCTCGGTAGCGAAGTGTTCCTGTGGGAGTGCATGGCGCTGCAGCCCGAGTTCGTCGAGTTGCTCCAGCGCGACTGGATGCGCGACGACGTGGTCACCTTGACCAACGCATTCACGGATCACGAGGATGTACAGGGCCCGTCCGGTGCCGACGTCGCGGAATGCATCTCGACCTTCATCCCACGCGACTCGACCCTCCTCACGAGCGAGGTCAACTTCCTGCCTCTGTTCGCGGAGCGGTCTCGGGCGCGCGGCACCACACTGCACGTCACGACGCCGCGCAGCGCTGACCTGATCGCGGATGACCTGCTCGCGCTGTTTCCCTACAACGAGCATCCACGCAACATCGCGCTCGTCGCCGATCTCGCCGAGGAGCTCGGGATCGATCGTCACCTCGCCATCATCACGATGGCGGAGCACGTCGTCCCGGACCTCGGGGTGCTCAAGGCATATCCCGCCGCCCGGATCCGCGGCCGCACGGTGCAGTTCTTCAACGGGATGTCGGCGAACGAGCGCACCGGGTTCGTCCACAACTGGGGGCGCACCGGTCTCGGCTCGAAGGACGTCGAGGATCCGCGCACTGCGGTCGTCACGGTCGTCAACAATCGCTGGGACCGCGTTGCACGGTCCGAAGTCTTCGGGCGCATCGTGGTCGAGGACGCGCCGGCCGACGCGCACGTACTGATCGGGACGAATCTTCGCGGGCTGCGGCGATACATCGGCGAGGCACTCCGGCGGTACCTCGAGACGATCGACGTCGCGATCCCCGAAGACCTGAAGGCGGACGATGGTGCCGCGCGGGCCGCACAGCGGCTGGCGACGGTCCTCGCGCGGCTGCGTGTGCCGGTGCCATCGGCCCAGGCCATCCTGTCGCGCCTCGAGCTCTACGCCGCGGGCGCTGATCTAGCGATCGATCCGGCCCAGCACGCGGAGCTCGAGCGGATCGCGCGCGAGCTGTGCGCGCCGGCGGCTGATGCATCGATCGAGGTCGCACACGTCAGGGACGAGGTCGCGGCGAAGCTCGGCGGTCTCGAGCGCATGCTCGTCGACATCGCGTCCACGGGTGACGAGCCGGAAGTGCTCTCACCCGCGGAGCCCACTGACGTGGTTGCCCATGCGGTTCGTCAGGTGACGCGGATCGTAGTGCACGCGCGGCTACGGGGCCGGCTGTCGGCAGTTCTGAGCGATCGCACAGCGACGGACGGCCTCGCTCGGATCGCGAGCTTCAACGACGCAGTTCGCGCGGTCTACCGCGCTCTGTTCGAGGATCAGCTCGTGGTCGTCAACGACCCGGGCGAGACCGGCGATCAGATCATCGATCGCTGTGCGCAGGCCGTTCCCCCCGGCACCTCGGTCAGCGTGATGGGGATCCAGAACATCAAGGGAACCGGTCTGGACTTCGTCTATCGCTGGCTCGCGCTCGACCACACCACGGGACGGCTCGTGAGGCTCGCGAGCGAGGACGCGGCGGTGCGGCTCGGCGCGCTGCGCGAGCTCGAGCTCTTCGCGGACTACGGCCTCGTCAGCGCCGGTGTCGCCGCGGCGTACCTCGATCGGTTTGCGGAGCGTGCGACGGATCAAGAAGAGCGCATGCACGCCCGACGCGCCCGCGACCACGTGCGAGCCGTGCACGTCGAACGCAAAGCGGCCCTCGCCATCGCAGAGCGCCACGGAACGTGGGCGCGAATCTCGGGAGCCGTCGAGGCGCTGCTCGATCCGATCGACAGCATCCGCCGCCGCCGCAAGGCCCAGCGGATCTTCGACGATTTGATCACGCATCGCATCTCGCACGGCCGGGCCGCCAAGGAGATGCGCGGGATCTACGACCGCCAGGGGGGCGGCTGGCTGACGCGCCGCGAGAGCTGAGCGGCGGTGGCTACGCCGCGACGCCGACGACGGCCATCTCCGCCCGCGCTGACTACTTGCGGCCGCGGCCGCGGCCGAGCGCGTGCTCGACCAGGGGACGCAGCTCGTCGACGAGCTCGGGCGCACACACCAGCCGGATCGCTGCCATCGGCTGCCCGAGCGGCATGTCCTCGAGCAGTCGGGACAGCGTCACCGCACCGTAGCGCGGGTGGTCGATCACGTGGAGCTCCTCGTCGTCGGCCGCGAGGTAGCCGACCTGGCGCGCCGTGTCGAGGTGGACGTAGCTCGTCGCGTGCGAGGGAAACCGCTTCTCGGCGACGTCGAGCGCCTGTGGCCACAGCCGATCGGCGGCTGCGCGGTCATCACCGAGGTCGAACGTCTTGAACAGTCGACGATCCACGAGCCGGGCGGCCAGGTCGCGCAGCACGGGATCCGCGGCCCCCGGGCCGTCGCGTCCGGCCCATTGGTCGAGTGCGGTAGCGAGCGAGACATCGTGAAGCCGGAGGTAATCGTCGACGGGCACCGAGACGCCGCGGGCCATCTCGCCGGCGATCGGGAGCCCGCCGGGCTCCACGCCCTGGATCGCGAGCTGCGCGAACCGTTCGAGCGTCTTGATGAACATCCACTCCGCCGCGCGCACCGTCTTGTGGTGATAGACCTGCGCGTACATATACGAACGTGCGAACAGGTACTGCTCGACGGCGTACATACCGCGCCGATAGTCGACGACGAGGTCCGAAGGATCATCGGCGCCGGTGTGAACGTTCGCGACCTGGATCGCATGGATGATCCAGTCGAGATCGTAGGTGGCGTAGCCCGCCCCCGAGTAGTGGCCGTCGCGCAGCAGGTAGTCGAGGCGATCGACATCGAGCTGGCTCGACACGAGCTTGCGTGCGAAGTGCGGCTTGTAGCTCTTGCCCCAGAACGCGCGCAGCGTCGCAGGCAGCCCCGGCTCGAGGCTCTCGAGTGCATCGCGCAGCTCGATGTTCTCGGAGACGATCCGACCACCCCAGCGTTCGTGATCGTTGCCGGCGAACACGTGTTCCCACGCATGCGAGAACGGGCCATGACCGACGTCGTGGAGCAAGGCCGCGACCTTGACGTGCCGGGCGACCGTCGGATCGAGATCGAGTCTCCGCGTCACTCGCTGCGCGATGTGAAACGCACCGAGCGCGTGACCGAACCGCGAGTGCTCCGCGCCGGGATAGACGAGCCACGCAAAGCCCATCTGCTTGATCCGACGCAGCCGCTGCATCGCGTTCGTCTCGAGCAGATCTGCGATCGGCCGATCGATGCCCTTGAACTCGATCAGGCCGTGGACCGGATCGCGGAAGACGCGGTCTTTCACGCCGGAGACCTTATCACCCGTTCCCGGCGGTCCGTACTAACCCCAGGGATCGCTTGTGTTGACCTCGTAGGCGTAGGCGTAGGCGTAGGCGTCTGCGTAGGCGACTCCGAGGCAACCGGCCGAGCCACCGGCCGATACCGGGTCGATGTTCCATTTCCAGAC
>JACCQV010001217.1 GCA_013813945.1 Deltaproteobacteria bacterium
CGCTGGTCTCGGGTCGCGTCCTCGCGACGGTCACCAGCGGAGACGACCTGCTGTTCGATCAGCTCGAGATCGGCGCGGGCGGCGCGATGTTCCTGGCCGGCGAGCTCTCGGGACGCGCGACGCTGGAGGCGGGCACCCCGAACGCGCGGATGCTGCAAGGCTCGCAGATCGGCTCATCGATCGTCGCGAAGTACACCGCCGCGGGCTCGCTCGTGTGGGCGACCTCGATGCCATCGAACGTCGGACGAGCCACGGTGATTCATCCGCTGGCCGACGGCTCGGTGCTCGTCGGTGGATACTTCAACGACTGGCTCACCCTCGACCAGGGGCTGGCAACACAGTCGACCATCCAGGCCACCGGCGATGGCTACAACATCTACCTCGTCAAGCTCGACGCGAACGGCCGCACCGTATGGGCGCGGACCGCGGCATCGGGCGCGATCGACGGAGTGTTCGGGATCGCCGCGCGTCCCGACGGCAGCTTCGTGGCGACCGGCTACTTCGCCGACGCCTACGACCACACCCTGACGTTCCCCGACGGGCAGAGCGGCCCGGTGTCGGTGACCGCCCCCGCGGACAAGTGGGAGACGGGTTGGGTCGGTTCATTCGATGCGCAGGGCCGCCTCGGATGGGTGCGCATGCTTGGTGGCTCGAGCCGCGTCGACAAGGTCCGGAGCGTTGCGTTCGCGACCAACGGTGACCTGCTCGTCGCGGGCGCCTTCGCCGGAGACATGACGTACCAGACCTCGACCGGCGCGCAGACGATCCAGCAGACCGGGAACACGAGCTACGGCACCGCCGGGACCTACCTCGCCCGGCTGTCGCCGTCGACCGGTGACGTGGTGACGATGCACGCGAACGGCGCCGACTCGACGGTGACGTCGATGGTCCGCGACGGCTCCGGGCTTCACCTCGCAGCACAGACCGATCGCGCGTCTGCGTTCGATCCCACGTCGACGGCGCCAGTCAACGGCGCTGTCCCCGTCGCGTCGTACCTCGTTCGCTTCGACGAGAGCTTCGCGGTCACGCGGCTTCAGGCTGTGGGCACCGGCTTCGACCGCGCGAACCTCGCGAACCTCGGCAACGGGTCCTACCTGTTCTCGGGCTACGCATCGGCCTACCGGCGCTTCGCGAACGGGCCGAACGGCGAGATCGATACGACGCCGGTCACCTCCGGGTCGGGGCTGCCGCCCGGATTCCTCGCGTGCGCCTCGCCCACCCGCATCGTGTGGTCGACGTCGGCAGGTCGCAGCTCGGCGGCCGCACTCGCCGACGACGGCACGATCGTCGCGGTGAGCACGTTCGAGCAGACGGTGACGATCAATGCGGGGACAGCGTCTGCGCAGACATTCACGCATTCGGGCTTCGGTCGCACGTCGCTGCTGCTGCGCTTCACGCCCTAGCCGCGTGGGATATCTGCCGCCGAGGCCAGTTTCGGCGTGCAGGTCCGCGATGTTGCGTCCGCCGGCTCCGCGCTACGCACGTGGCGCGTGGGGTGCGTTCATGCGCGCCGCCCAATCGATCTCGACCACCGGCACGTTCGACGCGTTCGCCGATGCCGCACCGTTCGCCACGTTCGCCGAGATCTTCGCCGCTCGACGGAGCTAGGCCGCAACGGGCGCCAGCGAGATCGCCGCTAGCAAGGCGCGCATCTCCGCGTCGCTCGGCAGACCGAGTCGGGCGCGCGTTGCAGGATCGACCTCGAGAGTGTCCACGATCTGCTCGCGCGCGGTGCGGTGTGCGTCGACGATCGCGGTCGCATCGCGCGAGTCCAGCTGAGTCAGGGCCCAGGCGTGGATCGCCCAGCTCAGCTCCGCGTGCGCGATCTCGTCGCGTGCGATGTCGGCGAACGCCGCGCGGAGCTCGGGATCGTTCGCGGTGCGTGCTTGCCACAGGTTGACGGCGGCGCCGATCGTCTCGCGCGCGCAGCCTTCGATCGCATTCAGAAGTGCGAGGTCGCGCAGGCTCGCGGGGCGGTACGCGGCGACGCGCGGAACTGGGACGCTGATGCGCCCGCGGATCAGCGCTCGCATCGTGGCGGCGTGACGAATCTCGTCGTGCGCGGCGACGATCGCGGCGGCGATCAACGGACGAGGTGCGCGGTGCCGCGACAGGTCGGCCGTGAGATGAACGAACGCGATGACGGACGCCGCCTCCAGGTATGCCGCGCGCGCGAGCCAGCCGTCGACCGGATCGCCGCCGGCGCTCCACTCGCATGCGACGAGCCGTTCGGGCGCGCGGCCGCATGCACTGCCGTCGGAGTAGGCGACGTGCGCGATGGCACCGTCAGCGACGGGCTCGACCTCGCATCCCACGACTGCGTAGTACTGGTCTGCGAACGCAGCCTCGAATGGGGCGCGACACAGCTCCTCGCAGTCGTCCGGGTTGGCCTCGCAGCGATCGATCAGGGCGGCCATCTCGGGTGTGCTGCGATCGACCGCGATATCCACGGCCGGGTCCTCTTCGGCGGGGCAACAGCACCCGTTCTGCGTCGCGGCCACACCGACGAAGACCGCACGCGCGAGGACCCTGCGAAGTCGTGACATGTCACGATTGTCTCGCCGCGTGCGCGGCCCGCGAGCCTGCGCGCATCACACTGGCTCGCACGCTGCTGCTACGTACGCGCATCGGGCGCACCGGGCGTCACGGGTCGGGCGGCGGATCCGACAGCTTCGTAGGCTTGCCGACCGCCTTGGTCTTGCCGAGCGCCTTCGGCTTGACGACCGGCGTCTTGCCGCCGCCGGTCTTCGGTTTTGCGCGCGTCGGTTTCTTGACCGGCTTTGGTGGGGGGGGGCGCGACGGCCGAGCCTCGATTCGGAGCGCCGGCATCGATGAGGACGGGCGCGTCGATGGGCGCCGCTTCGATCGGCGCCGCGTCGATGGGAATCACGTCGAGCGCGACAGGAGCGTCGATGGGAACGGAGGCGAGAGTCGGAGTCGTAGCCGTGGCGACGGTCGTCGCCGGCGGATCGTTCTCGCTCGAGAACATGGCCACCGCGCCGGTGGTCCCGACGAGCAGCACGAGGCCGGCGGCGATCGCGATCAGGCGCCCCGAGCGAGCACGCGGAGCGATCAGCGCGCGAACGGCCCGTCCGACCTCGTCGACGCTCGCAAAGCGCTCCGCCGGATCGGGAGCGAGGGCGCGGCGCACGATGGCGTCCGCATTGCGATCGCAGCCCGGTGGTCCCAGCGTGCTGGCGGGTGCGAAGCTGCCGAGCGGAAGCTCGCCGGTGAGCATCTCGTAGAGGATGACACCGAGCGCCCACACGTCGGCGCGATGGTCGACGGCACGCGCATCCTTGCGCTGCTCGGGCGCGAGATAGTGAAACGTGCCCATCGCGACATCCGTGCGGGTCAACGTCGTCAGCGCGGCTGCCGGACCGAGCTGAGCGAGACCGAAATCGGCCACTTTCACCGCTCCGTCGGCGCCGACCAAGATGTTGGCGGGCTTGAGATCGCGGTGAACGATGCCAGCTCTGTGCGCGACCGCGACGCCGTCGCAGACCTGACCGAACACGTCGACGATCTCCGCGAGCGTCATGCGGCCGGCCGCGAGGGTCGCCGCAAGATCGCGTCCCGTGACGAGCTCGGTGACGATGTACGCGACACCGCCTTCCTCGCCATGGTCGAGCAGACGCACGACGCGCTGGTGCTCGAGACGGCGCAGTGCCTCGGCCTCGCGCGCGAACCGCGCCAGCACCGCAGAGCGATCCGTGCCGAGCCCGGGCCGCAGCACCTTGATCGCGACCTCACCGCTCTCTCCGCGCGCGCGGTAGACGGTGCCCATGCCGCCGGCCCCGATGCGCTCGATGATCGTGCGACCCGCGAGCGTCGCGCCGGTCAGATCGGTCTCGAGCGCCACCATCGCAGCGCTCGCTTCGGTACCCGGCGCCGTGCCGACGCGCGAGACCGGTGTCGCCAGCCCGCAGGCCGCGCACGCGAGACGTGTATCGCCAAGGGCGAGTGCGACGACTGCGCCGCACGTCGGGCAGCGGACGTTCATGCGTTGCCTCCGGTGATCCCGAAGTCGCGCAGCTTCTTGTCGAGCGTCGGGCGCGAGATCCCGAGCGCCCGAGCGGTGGCCGCCTTGTTGCCGCGCTGGAGCTCGAGCTCTGCGCTGATCCGTTCACGCTCGAGGGTTGCGATCGCGTCGGCGAGCGTCCCGGGTGCCGCACGGCCTGCGTG
>JACCQV010001221.1 GCA_013813945.1 Deltaproteobacteria bacterium
CGTGAGCCCCACACCGATTCCTCCCTGCGCGCGCTCGATGGTCCGGCTCGACTGCACGAACAGATCGAACACTGCATCGAGCATGTCGGTCGGGATGCCGACGCCATCATCGGTTACCCGGATGATCGCATCCGTCTTCTCGCGCGTTGCCTCGAGGTGGACGGTACCGCCGTGTGGCGTGTACTTCGCGGCGTTCGTCAACAGATTGACGCACACCTGCTGGAGTCGCGACGCATCGCCGTCGATCGTCAGCGGCCGCGGATCGATGTCGAACGTGAAGGTCAACTTGCTCGTGCTCATCAGCGAGCGAACGGCCGCGGCTGCCTCCTCGACGACAGTGCGCAGATCCATCGGAAGCTTGCGGATCTCGATCTTGTTCTGGGTGACGCGGCTCGCCTCGAGCAGATCGTCGAGCAGTCGCGCCATCTGATGCGACTGCCGATCGACCACCTCGATCAAATGTGACTGCCCCGGCTGGAGCGCTTCATCCTTGAGCAGCTGGGTGGCGGTGACCACGGCCGCGAGCGGATTGCGCAGCTCGTGCGACAGCATGGCGAGGAACTCGTCGCGACGGCGAACTGCTTCGAGGATCTTCTCCTCGCCGAGCTTCTGCTCGGTGACATCGCGGAGCACGCCGATCACACCGACGACCTCGTCCTCTTTTCCCAGCAGCGGCAACCGCGTCACGAGATCCCAGCCCCGGGTACCGTTCGTACGCGGCCGGCTCTCGAGCTGATAGAGCTGCGCCTCACCGGTGCGCAGGACCTCCTCGTCGGGCTGATGGAACTGGACCGCGAACTTCGGATTCGGCATGTCGAACGGCGTCTTGCCGATCGCCAGGTCGGCATTCTCGAGCCCGAGGCGCAACGCCAGCGCCGGGTTGGCGCGAATGAACTTGCCGCGAGTGTCCCGGAAGTAGATCGCGTCGGGGACGTTGCTCAACAAGCTGTTCAACAAGTAACGCTCGTGGAACAGCGCGTCCTCGGCCGCCTTGAGGCCGCTGATCTCGATCAGCGTGATCACCGCACCGGACGTTCCACCCTTGGCGCGGTACGCCAGGATACGCAGGAAGAATGCTCGACCGCGCTGATCGCGGACCTCGCGCTCGATGCGCTTTCCCGTCGCGAGCACCCCGCGTATGTCAGCGACCAGATCCGGATACTGCATGTTCGTGGTGAACGTCTCGATCGAGCGTCCCAGGTCGTGCGGCATCAGATTGAACGCTTCGGCGACCTGCGGCGTGAACTTGCGGATCCGGAGCTCCTCGTCGAGGAAGATCGTCCCGATGTCCGTGCTCGCGAGCAGATTGTCCATGTCGTTCGTCAGCTCGGTGAGCTGCGCGATCTTGCTCTGGTACTCCGCGTTGACGGTATAGAGCTCCTCGTTGACGCTCTGCAGCTCCTCGTTGGTGCTCTGCAGCTCCTCGTTCGAGGACATCAGCTCCTCGTTCGATGCCTGGAGCTCCTCGTTGCCGGTCTCGAGCTGCTCGATGGCGGCCTGCAGGTTGTCCTTGGTGTAGTCGAGCTCGGACTGCAGAGCGCTCAGCTGGTCGCGTGTGATCGAACCGAGATCGATCGCGACCTCGGCGGCGGCTGACACAGACTTCGCGACTTGCGCCTCGAACGAGACCAGGATGTGCGGCACCTCGGTGTTGCGTGGAACCACGCGACGCATGGAGATGTCATGGAGCGTATCCTCGCCGTTCGAGCGCAGGTTCAAATTCTTGAACACGATCGTCGTCTGCGAGAGCAGCGCCCGGCGCAGGCCGCCGGCGAGCACGAGCTTGAGGTCATCGTCGACCTGATCGAGGATCTCGGCGCTCTGCCGGCCCTCGCGCGGCTTGAGGAAGCGGCTAGCCCCCCCGAACGCGTGGACGAGCTCGTTGCGGTCATTGATCAACAGGCTCGGCGGCATGAACTCCTCGAGGAGGACGTCGTAGGTAGCGAGCAGGTTGCCCATCGAGTAGCGCGCGAACGGGCTGTTGTTCGGAGCCCCAGCCGAGGCAGCGGCGGTGCTCTCGAGCGGCCGCGGGCGAAGGCGCGGATCGACGGGAGTCCGCACGTCACTGTGCTTCCGATAGATCCGCCACGTCTGATCCACCGTCTCGAAATCCTTGAGCAGGACGCCTGGACTCTCGCTCGGCCCGAGCAGCATGATGCCGCCGCGGTTGAGGGCGAAGTGGAACTGGTTCAGCACCTTCTGCTGCACCGGGGGCTGGAAGTAGATCAGCATGTTCCTGCAGCTCACGAGATCGATCCGCGTGAACGGCGCGTCCTTGATCACGTTGTGGGCTGCGAACACGATCGCCTGGCGGAGCTCGGGGACGAGCTGGAAGCTCGCGCCACTGCGGATGAAGTAGCGATCGCGACGCTCGGGCGACACGTTGACCAGCGAGGACTCGGGGTAGAACGCGCGGCCCGCGAGCTCGATCGAGCCCTTGTGGACGTCGGTCGCGAAGATCTGGAACGACCGATCTGGATTCTGCGCAGTGAGCTCGTGCAACAGGATCGCAATCGAGTACGCCTCCTCGCCCGTTGCACAGCCTGCGACCCAGACGCGGAGGGGCCGACCGGGAATGCACTTGTCGAGCAAGTCGGGAAGGATGCGGGTCTCGAGCAGCTCGAACGCGGGCTCGTTACGGAAGAATCGCGTCACGCCGATCAGGAGATCGCGATAGAGCACGTCGAGCTCGCCGCGCTCGGCTTGAAGCCGAGACACATACTCCTTGACGTCTTCGACCTTCGCGAGCTGCAGCCGTCGCTCGATGCGGCGGGTGACCGTGCTCGGCTTGTAGTGCTTGAAGTCGATGCCGAACTCTCGCTCGAGCATCGCATAGACATCGTCGAGCGCTGCCGAGTCGGGCGTTGCGCGCGAGCGCCGGCCCGAGGGCAGCGGCGGTTGGGCGCCTTGGAGCTTGAGGTGGTTCTCGAGGATCGGAGGCATCTGCTGCGGCGGAACGACCCAGTCAGCGATGCCGGTATCGTTCGCGGTCCGCGGCATGCCGTCGAACTGTGCGCTCCCGAGATCCTGGACGAGGACCAGGCCTCCGGCATCGTGGACATCGCAGATCCCGCGTGAACCATCCGACCCGGTGCCCGACAGCACGATCGCGATCGAACGTGGGCCGCAATCCACGGCGAGCGAGCGGAAGAAGACGTCGATCGGAAGCGTCAGCTCCTGCTGCCGATCGCGCTCGCTCAGCAGTAGACGACCGCCGGAGATGATCATCTCCTTCTTCGGCGGGATCAGATAGACGTGGCCGGGCTCGACCAGCATCGCGTTCTCGACGAGATGAATCGGGAGCGTCGTGTGCCGCGCGAGGAGCTCGTCCATCAAGCTCTTGAAGTCAGGAGACAGGTGCTGGACGACCACGAAGGCCATCGTCGTGTCGGGCGCGACGTGATCGAAGAAATGTTGCAGCGCCTCCAGGCCTCCGGCCGAAGCACCGATCCCCACCACCACCAGCTCTCGCTCCGCCATTCCAGCCAGGAGGTCCGACCCAGACACGCTTCGATCGGCTTCGACATGAATCAAGAAATCACCGCCACTTCCGTCAGGGTCCGTGTGCAATAGCGGGCCCTAGCTGAACACCGCCCGGTGAGCCCCGGTGACGCATGGTACGGGCGGAACCGCTACACCGTGCGGAAATGAGCTCCGATCCGCCCGGTCAAATCATGGGTGCTGTGGCCCCCGCGGCGAGGCTGCGGGCCGCGCAAATCGGGCGTAGAGCGCGGGTACCACCAGCATGTTCAGCGCCGTCGCCGAGATCAGCCCACCAAGAATCACGACCCCCATCGGGGCCTGCAGCTCGTTGCCGGTCTCGCCACCTGCGAGCACCAGCGGAATGAGCGCGAGGCCGGCACACATCGCCGTCATCAGCACCGGGGACAACCGCTCCATCGAGCCGCGCACGACTGCTTCATCGAACGAAGCACCCTCGTGCGTCTGCAGGTGCTCGTAGTGCGAGATCATCATGATGCCATTGCGCGTCGAGATCCCGAACAGCGTGATGAACCCGACCAGTGATGCGACGCTGAGAACTCCGTCGGTGAAGAACACCGCGACCACGCCGCCGATCAACGCGAGCGGCAGGTTCACCATGATCAGCAGCGCGTTACGGGTGGAGCGAAACGACAGGAACAGCAGGAGAAAGATGCCTGCGATGACAAAGATGCCGAGGAAGCCGATCGTTCGTGACGCCGAGCGCTCGCTCTCGAACTGCCCACCGTAGACGACGTAGTAGCCGGACGGCAGCTTGACGTCGCGTTCGACCGCCGTCTGGATATCCGCGATCACGCTGCCAAGCGCCCGGCCACTGGTGTTCGCGGACACGACGATCTTTCGCTGTACATTTTCGCGCGAGATCGTGTTCGGTCCGACATCGTCGACGATGGTCGCCAGCATGCGGAGTGGGATCTTCGCGCCCGAAGGCGTATCGACCACGGTGTTCTTGATCGCCTCGAGGTCAGCACGGGTGTCGTCGCGGTACCGCACGACCACGTCATACGTCCGCTGGTTCTCGAGCACCTGCGTGACCTTCGTCCCTGCGTACGCGGTCTCGAGTGTTTCCGCGAGCGCACCGGCGCGAAGGCCGTAGCGCGCGATCGCCTCGCGATCGAACTTGATCGTCAACTGCGGGACGTCGACCTGTTGCTCGAGCGCGAGGTCGACGACTCCATCGACGCCCTTCATCGCTTGCTCGATCGCGGACGCAGACACGCGGAGCTGGGTGAGGTCATCGCCGAACACCTTGATCGCGATGCTCGCGCGCGTTCCCGACAGCATGTGATCGATGCGATGCGCGATCGGTCCTCCGATCGTGATCACGACGCCCGGCACGGCCGTGAGCTTCTCGCGCAGCTCGGCAAGGAACGCTTCCTTGGTTCGGTCGGTCGCCTTCAACCGCACGTCGATCTCCCCCGCGTTGACGTCCTGTGCATGCTCGTCGAGCTCCGCACGGCCCGTCCGTCGTGCGGTGGACACGACCTCGGGAAACGCGAGCAGGATCTCCTCGACGCGACGCCCGAGCCGATCGGACTCCTGCAACGACGTCCCGGGCAGGGTCACTGCACTCACCGTGAGCGCGCCTTCGTTGAACTCGGGGAGAAACGTCCGGCCGAGGTACGGCACCAGCGAGATCGCGCCAGCTAACAGAGCGACGGCGGCGATCCCGACGAGCTTTGGGTGTGCGATCGAGCGCACCAGAAGAGGTCGATAGACGCGCTTGAGATGACGCACGACGAACGAATCACCGTGCCCGAGCGACTTCGCGCGTGGCAGCACGTACGCACACAGCGCCGGCGTCACCGTCATCGCGACGACCAGCGAGGCAAAGATCGCAACGAGGTACGCGTAGCCGAGCGGTGCGAGCAACCTCCCCTCGACACCCGAGAGAAAGAACAGCGGCACGAACACGAGCATCACGATCAGGGTCGCGAATACGATCGAGCTACGAATCTCGCGGGACGCTTCGAAGATCACCTCCGTCGCGGGCCGCTGCTCCGCCTCGGGCAAGGCGCGATTCTCCCGCAATCGCCGGAAGACATTTTCCACATCGATGATCGCGTCATCGACGAGCGCACCGATGGCGATCGTGAGCCCGCCGAGCGTCATCGTATTGATCGTGACCCCGCGCCAGTCGAGCACGATGATCGCGACGAGTAGCGACAGCGGAATCGAGACGAGCGAGATCAGGGTGGTTCGCAGGTCGAACAGAAACAAGAACAGGATGATCGCGACGAGGATCGCGCCATCGCGCAGAGACGTCGTGACGTTGCCGACTGCGGTCTCGATGAAGTCCGCCTGCCGCACCTTGTTTCGGTCGATCTGCATGCCCTCGGGCAAGGTCTTCTGGATCGCGTCGAGCTCGCGATCGATCCGGGTCGTCAGCTCCAGCGTGTTCGCCCCTGGCTGCTTCTGGATCGCGAGCACGACCGCGGGCTTCGCATTGGACGAGCCTTCGCCGCGCTGAATGCCAGGACCGATCTCGACCCTGGCGACCTGCCCGATGACGATCGGTGATCCCTCACGCACCTCGATGACAGTTCGCTCGATGTCCTCCTTCGATGCGATCCGCCCGACGCCACGGATCAGTGACTCCTGTCCGCCGCGGACGAAGAACCCGCCCGTCGAGTTCGCGTTGGAGTCACGAAGTGCCTCCTCGACGCCCGCCAGCGTCACATTGAATGCACGGAGCAGATCGGGATCGACCCGCACCTGGTACTGGCGGACGCCCCCACCGATCGGCACGACCTGCGCGACACCCGGTAGTGCGAGCAGGCGACGCCGGAGAACCCAGTCGGCCGTGTCGCGGACCTCCATGGCCTTGTGCCGATCACTGCGGACGGCGATGAACAGGATCTCGCCCATGATCGATGAGATCGGCGACAGCATCGGCGGGCTGATCTCGGGGGGCAGTTGCGCGGCGACCAGCTGGAGCTTCTCGTTGACGATCTGGCGGGCCACGTAGATGTCGGTCCCCCAGTCGAACTCCACCCACACGATCGAGATTCCAATTCCTGACGAGGACCGCACGCGGCGCACGCCGGTCGAACCGTTGACCGCGGATTCGAGCGGAACGGTCACCAGAGTCTCGACTTCTTGCGGGGCGAGACCGTGTGCCTCCGTCACCACCGTCACCGTGGGGGCCGTGAGGTCCGGGAACACATCGACCGGAGCACGGAGCGCGATGAACGCGCCGTACCCCATCAGGCCCAGCGACACGATCACGACGAGCAGGCGGTTCGCGATCGACCAGTGAATGATGCGGTCCATCGGGCGGCTCAGTGCGCGTGACCGTGAGCGGGAACCGAGCCCGACGCAGAGGCGAGCTTCACCTCGTACGCACCCTTGGTCACGACGCGCTCACCGCGTTCGACGCCTTCGAGCACCTCGCTCCATCCATTGGCGCGAATGCCGAGCCGGAGCGGGCGGCGTTCGAACGACTCGCC
The DNA here is from genome assembly GCA_013813945.1 of Deltaproteobacteria bacterium. Taxonomy (GTDB): domain Bacteria; phylum Myxococcota_A; class Polyangia; order Haliangiales; family Haliangiaceae; genus JABFXX01. The sequence continues at coordinate 6,951 of JACCQV010001221.1, forward strand.
TTCCACCATGACGAACGCGACCGAGCGTCCGGCGTCCTCGACGATCGCGGAGTCGGGGATCGCAAGCGCCTTGCGAGGTGCACCGGTCGCGATCACGGTCTTCGTGAAGTTCCCGATGCGGAGCTTGCCAGCCGTGTTGTCGACCTCGAAGATCACCGGCACCGTCCGGGTCTGCGGATCGACAACCCGCCCGACGGTGACGAGCTTGCCGTTCGATGCATCGACCGTGAACGGCTGGTCGTAGCCATCGATCGCAAACCACGCGGCCTGTGCATTCTCGACCTTCGGCACGTCGGCCTCGAAGACACGGGCCACGAGCCACACGCGATCGAGGTCGATGACGGTGAACAGTGTCTGACCCTCCTCGACGCCCTGCCCCGACGCAGCCTCGATCGAGACCAGCGTGCCGTCGACCGGAGCGCGAACCTGGAACACGCGGCCGCCGCCCGTTCCTCGCGCACCCGCATCGAACTGGCCGAGCCGACCGCGTGCGCCGGAGAGGCGTGCTTCGGCGATCTTGACCCGCGTCGTCGCCTCGTCGACGGCCTTCGGGGCCGCCGCCTGTGCTGCCACGAGGCGTTGCGCACGCTCGAGCTCGGTGCGCGCCGCGGCGGCTTCGGCCTCGGCAGCCGTGACATCCGACGAGATCGTCGGGCGATCCGTCCCTCCAGTGACGCGCGGCGTGATCGTCGCGAGCACCTGGTCCTTCTTGACCGGCATGCCCAGGATCGGAGCAGGTGACACGAGCGAGACTCTCCCGGCAGCTGGCGCAGTCAGCTGCGCCTCCTTGCCTGCAACGGGGCGGATCTCTCCGGTCGCGCGAACCCCATCCTGGAGATCGCGTTCGGTCGCCGCGATCGTCGTGAAGTCTGTCTTCCAGGCCTGCTCCTTCAGATACGTGATGCGCCCCGGCACCTCCGGCTCCTCTTTGACCGCGGCGCGCGCAGCCGCTTCGGTCGCGAACACCTCGCACGGACCGATCACGAACGCATCCGTGAGCTGCGGACTGGTGATCGACATCTTCAGCTCGCACTTGCCCGGCTTCGTCGGCGTGAGCGTCGGTCGAAAGATGCCGGGACTCGCGGGCGCCGTCGCGATGCCTTCGAGCGGCTCGCCACCGGACATGGTCAGCGTGAGCGTCGCGCTTCCCGCAGTCACGGGCTTGCCGGTCGCGTCGATGGTGACGTGCGCCGCAAAGCCCGTCTCGGTGCCGACGATCAGCGGCTTGTTCTCCACGAACAGCTCGGTGCGATCGGTCCAAACCGTCGCGGACTGTGCCGGCAGCTCGGTGTCGGCCGAGTGGTGGTCGGAGTGACCACCTTCCTTGTCGTGTTTGTGCCCGCAGCCGAGCACGGCCACGAGACCCACAGCGATGCACCGCCTCATGGTCGCCCCACGGCAAGCTCGAGCTCGCGCGTGTCGCGCGCTACCTGATGGCGCAGGTCGAGTGCGCGCAGCCGTACGCCGCGTGCGGTGCGGTGTGCATCGAGCAGCTCGATGACGCTCGTGTTGCCTTCGCGGAACGCAGCCTCGGCCGCGCGCAGGATCACGTCGAGTCGATCGAGCTGCCCCGTGGTGAGCGTGCGCGCCTGCTCGATCCGCGCGACCAGGGTTCGGTGCGCGACCTCCACCGTGCTCGGAATCTGCCGTTCCAGCCAGCGCGCCTCGGCTTCGGCGAGCTGGCGTTCTGCCACTGCGCGGGCCTGGTCGCCCTGCCCTCGATCGAAGATCGGGATCGTCAGCGCGAGCCCGGCAAG
>JACCQV010000007.1 GCA_013813945.1 Deltaproteobacteria bacterium
GAGCAACGCGATGCCGTCGCCGGGGGGGGCGCCGCCGCACACGCACACGCCGGAAGGCGCGCAGCCGACGCCGCAGCCGACGCCGACGCCGTAGTCGACCGAAACAAGAAGCTGCGCGACTCGAAGGGAGGCCCCATCCGGGGCCTCTTTTGTTTTTGTGTTACGAGAGCGACGTGCTGCCTGCTGATCTCGTCACCCTGCTCCGCTGCGCGAAGACCCACGAGCCGCTGATCTACTTCCCGCGCGGCGAAGACGGCCGGAACGAGGCGGCTGGATTTCTCGTCTGTCCGGGATCTCGCCTGCGTTATCGCATCGATGCGGGCGTGCCCGTGATGCTGGTCGACGAGGCCGAGGAGCTCGAACCAGCGGTGATCTCCCGGCTGGTCAGCCGCGCTCGGAGTCTCGGGCTACCAGTTCCAACGTGATGTCGCGGCGTTAGCTAGAATCACCCTTGACCTGGTGCGCTAATCGGCGGTAGATCGCCGCTTACTCCACGGAGTCATCGGTGCTGAAGTCGCTATCGATCTTCACGGGCAATTCGAATCGCGCGCTGGCAGACGAAATCTGCAAGTTCGTGGAGATTCCGCTCGGCCGCGCGGATGTCACGCATTTCTCCGACGGAGAAATCTACGTCGAGATCGGCGAGAACGTCCGAGGCGTGAACTGCTTCGTCGTGCAGCCCACGTGCTCACCGCCGAACCAGGCGCTGATGGAGCTGCTGATCATGATCGACGCGCTCAAGCGTGCGTCGGCGGGCAGCATCGTCGCGATCATCCCGTACTTCGGGTACGCGCGGCAGGATCGCAAGGCGAAGCCGCGTACTCCGATCACCGCAAAGCTCGTCGCGAATCTGATCACCGCCGCAGGTGCTGATCGTGCACTCGCGATGGATCTCCACGCCGGTCAGATCCAGGGCTTCTTCGATATTCCGTTCGATCACCTCTACTCGATGCCGGTGCTGATCGAGGAGCTGCGCACGCTTGGCTACGGTGGCGATAGCACCGTGGTCGTCTCGCCTGATGCCGGCGGCGTCGAGCGCGCACGCGCATTCTCCAAGCGCCTCGGCGCGGGCCTCGCGATCATCGACAAGCGGCGTCCCGCCCCGAACGTCTCCGAGATCATGAACATCGTCGGTGACGTGAAGGGCAAGAAGACCGTCATCGTCGACGACATCATCGATACGGCCGGAACGCTGACCAACGCCGCCCACGCGATCATGAACGCGGGCGCCGCCTCGGTCGCCGCCTGCTCGAGCCATGCGGTGTTCTCGGGCAATGCCGTCCAGCGGATCAACGACTCGCCGCTGTCCCATGTGGTTGTTACCAATACGATTCCGCTGTCGGAGCAGGGTGCTGCCTCGGCCAAGGTCCGCGTGAAGAGCGTCGGGCGCCTCCTCGGAGAGGCGATCAAGCGCATTCATCACGGGGACTCGATCAGCTCGCTATTCATGTGATAGACCTCCCGCCCGGCCTTGCGCCCGGGTGCCTTCAGGGAAAAGAGAACGTCATGGAAGTCGGAAAGCTCACTGTCTCGCTTCGGAACACGACCGGTCACAAGGGCGCGTCGCGCGCTCTGCGTACGCAAGGCAAGGTCCCCGGGGTCTGCTACGGCGCGTCGATCAATGGCCGGATCGAGCCGCTCTCGATCATCGTCGACGTCAAGGAGCTCAAGCGAGCCCTCGATCCGATCAAGAAGCAAAACACCGTGATCGATCTGACGATCGATGGCGGCGGACAGAAGCACTCGCTTCACGCGCTCGTGAAGGAGTACCAGGTCCATCCGCTGCGCCGCGAGATCACGCACGTCGACCTCCTCGCGATCGATCCGAACAAGGAAGTCGCCGCGCAGGTCCCGCTCGAGTTCATTGGCAAGCCGAAGGGCACGGTCGATGGCGGTCAGCTCCGCATCGTCATGCGCTTTGTCGACGTTCGCGCCAAGCCGAACGACATCCCGGTCAAGCTGACGATCGACGTCACGCCGCTCGAGATCGGTGACGTGATTCACGTCTCGTCGATCACGCTGCCCGCGGGCGTCGAGGTCACGACCGGCCGCGATCTCGCAGTCGTCACGTGCGCGGCTCCCGAGAAGGACGAGGTCGCGGTGGCCGCGGACGGCACGCCGGTGGTCGAGGGTGCAGCGGCGGCGGCAGCTGCTCCGGCAGCGGGCGCGAAGGACGCGAAGGCGGCTCCGGCTGCAGCGGGCGCAAAGCCTGCGGCAGGCGCGAAGCCGGCAGCGGGCGCGAAGGCCGCCCCGGCTGCCAAGGCTCCTGCCAA
>JACCQV010000052.1 GCA_013813945.1 Deltaproteobacteria bacterium
GGACGACACCGAGGAGGCGTGCCGCGCGCGCCTCGAGAAGTACCACTCGGAGACCGCGCCGGTCGTTCCGTTCTACGAGCAGCAGGGGCTGCTGCGGCGCGTGGACGGCAACGCCGCGCCCGACGTCGTCACCGAGCGCATCCTCGCCGCACTGGAGTAGAGATCGCGATGTCTGGTTTTCCGCACGCAGAGATCGACGCGCGCTGGCAGGCGGCCTGGCGCGAACGCGACATCTTCGCCACCCCGACGGATCGCAGCCGTCCAAAATACTACGTGCTCGACATGTTCCCGTACCCGTCCGGGTCGGGGCTCCATGTCGGCCACCCGAAGGGGTACGTCGCCACCGACGTGGTCGCGCGCGCGAAGCGCATGATGGGCTTCAACGTCCTGCGTGTGATGGGCTGGGACAGCTTCGGTCTGCCCGCAGAGCGCCGCGCCGAGCGGACGGGTGAGCATCCGAGCGTGATCACGTCGCGCAACATCGCGACGTTCAAGAGCCAGCTCCAGAAGCTCGGCCTGTCCTACGACTGGACCCGCGAGCTCGCGACCAGCGATCCGAAGTACTACAAGTGGACGCAGTGGATCTTCCAGGTCCTGTTCGAGCGCAACCTCGCGTATCGCGCGGAGGTCGCCGTCAACTTCTGTCCCGCGCTCGGAACCGTCCTCGCGAACGAAGAGGTCAAGGACGGCAAGTACATCGAGACCGGCGACGAGGTCGAGAAGCGGTTGATGCGGCAGTGGATGCTGAAGATCACCGAGTACGCCGATCGGCTGAGCGAGGATCTCGCCGGACTCGACTGGCCAGCCGGCACGTTGAAAGCGCAGCTCGACTGGGTCGGGAAGTCGATCGGAGCAGACGTTGCGTTCAGGGTCGTCAACAGCGATGCGGACATCACGGTGTTCACCACGCGGCCAGACACGCTGTTCGGCGGCACCTGGGTCGTACTCGCCCCGGAGCATCCGCTGGTCGATCAGATCACGACCCCCGAGCAGCGCGCCGCGGTCACCGCGTACCGCGAACAGGTCGGCAAGCGTACGGAGCGCGATCGGTCGACCGAGGCTGCCGATGCACCGAAGACCGGCGTCGCGACCGGCGCGTTTGCGATCAATCCGGTCACCGGCAAGCACATCCCGATCTGGATCGCGGACTACGTGCTCGCGAGCTACGGCACCGGCGCCGTGTTTGCGTGCCCCGCACACGACGAGCGCGATCACGCGTTCGCCAGGAAGTTCGAGCTGCCGATCGTCGAGGTCGTCAAGGGCGGCAAGGTCGACGAGGCGGCGTACACGGGCGACGGACCGCACGTCAACAGTGCGTTCCTCGACGGGCTCGACATCGCAGCGGCGAAGGCGAAGGTGATCGGGTGGCTCGCGGAGCGAAAGCTCGGTGAGCAGCGGGTCCGCTACAAGCTGCGCGACTGGCTGTTCGCGCGGCAGCGCTACTGGGGCGAGCCGATGCCGACCTACGAGCTGCCCAACGGCGAGATCGCCCTCGTGCCGAAGACCGAGCTCCCGGTCGTGCTACCGCCGATCGACGAGTACAAGCCGACCCGCGATGGTCAGCCGCCGCTCGCGCGCGCGACCGACTGGCTGCCGTACCAGGGCGGAACGCGCGAGACGAACACGATGCCGCAGTGGGCGGGCTCGTGCTGGTACTACCTGCGGTTCCTGTCACCTGATCGCGACGACGTCGCGTGGGACGCCGAGGAAGAGAAGTACTGGATGCCCGTCGACCTCTATGTCGGCGGCAACGAGCACGCGGTGCTTCACCTGCTGTACGCGCGGTTCTGGCACAAGGTCCTCTACGACGCGGGCTTCGTCTCGACGAAGGAACCGTTCCAGCGCCTGTTCCACCAGGGGATGATCCACAAGACGTCGTTCCGCGAGGCGAGCGGCAAGTATCACCACGACCACGAAGTCGAGCAGCGCGGCACCACCTGGTTCGTCAAGGGCACGGAGACGCCGGTCGAGACCAAGCTCGATAAGATGTCGAAGAGCAAGTACAACGTCGTCAATCCCGACGACATGGCCAACGAGTACGGCGCGGATGCGATGCGCATGTACGAGCTGTTCATGGGACCGCTCGAGGATGGCGTCGAATGGGAGACGTCCGGCGTCGCCGGTACTCGCCGGTTCCTCGATCGCGCGTGGCGTCTGCTCGTCGTGCCCGCCGATCCGACCGCCGGCGTGGTGGCCGACACGCTGACCGGCAAGGTCAGCGAGGATGCGCCGACCGACAACAAGGATCTCGAGCGCGCACTGCATGCAGCGATCAAGAAGGTGACGGGTGCGGTCACCGACCTGCGCTTCAACACGGCGATCGCCGACATGATGGTGTTCGTCAACGAGGCGACCAAGGCCGCGGCGATTCCGAAGAGCTGGTTCGAGATGTTCGTGAAGATCTTGTCGCCGTTTGCACCGCATGTCGCGGAGGAGCTCTGGCAGCGCCTCGGTCACACGACGACCATCGCGTACGAGCCATGGCCGGCGCACGACGAGGCCAAGCTCGCGCGCGACGTGATGGTGATCGCCGTGCAGGTGATGGGCAAGCTCCGCAGTCAGATCGAGGTTCCGCTCGATGCGACGGAGGCAACGATCCTCGCCGCCGCGAAGGCCGACGACAAGGTGCAGCAGTTCCTCGAGGGCAAGGCGATCAAGCGCGAGATCTACGTCAAGGGTCGGCTCGTCAACCTCGTGGTCTGATCACGGCGCGCGATCGAGAACGTGGAGCGCCACGACCTCGATGAGCCAGCGGT
>JACCQV010000070.1 GCA_013813945.1 Deltaproteobacteria bacterium
ACCTTCGACAGCAGCTCGATCGCGGTGCGCGACAGAACACCGCCGTCGCTCGTCGGTGCCTCGAGCGTCATCCGCCGCGTGATCTGGCGGAAGTCGTCGTACTTGATGATCAGCACGACCGCGCGCGCGCGCAGCCCGGCTTCGCGCAGCCGCACCGCGACGCGATCGGCCTGCTCGAGCAGGAGCACCGCGAGCTCACCCTTGTCATCGATGTCCTCATCGAACGTCTCCTGGTGACCGACGGACACCGGATCGGACTCGGAGATGACCGGCCGATGATCCTCGCCCCGGGCGAGTGCTGCGAGGTGGTGGCCGGTGACCGCGCCGAGCCGACCCACGAGTGCGTTCTCGGGATAGCGCGCGACATCGCCGATCGTCGAGAGCCCCATGCTCGCGAGGATCTCCCGCGTCGCGTCGCCGACGCCCCAGAGCCGCGTCATCGGTAGCGGGTGGAGGAACGAGAGGACCCCGTCCGGCGCGATCACGCGCAGCCCGTCGGGCTTGTCGATGTCCGACGCGATCTTCGCGGCGAACTTGATCGGTGCGACGCCCACGGATGCCACGAGCGAGAGCTCCGCGCGGACGCGCCGCTTGATCTCGCGTGCGATCGTGGGACCGTCGCCGAGGAGGCGCTCGCTCGCGGTGACGTCGAGGAAGGCCTCGTCGAGCGACAGCCCTTCGACCTCGGGGGAGAAGTCGCCGAGGATCTGAAAGAACGTCTGCGAAGCCTCGGCATACCGCTCCATGTGATGGCGCACGACGATCGCGCGTGGGCATCGCCGCAGTGCCTCCGCCATCGGCATCGCGGACTTGATGCCGAACACGCGTGCCTCGTACGAGCATGCGGCGACCACGCCGCGGCGCGCCGAGCCGCCGACCAGGACCGGCTTGCCGCGAAGCGAAGGATCGTCGCGCTGTTCGACCGCCGCGAAGAACGCGTCGAGGTCGACGTGCAGGATCGTCCGCGTCACCGCGCGAACATGAGCGGCCCGCGGATCGCGAGGATGACGATCACGGTGATCGCAGTGAGGAACAGTGTCCACAGCCATTGCGGGACTGGCTTGAAGTCACCCATCCCGAACCGCTTGATTCGCGCACGCAGCATGCCGTGAACGGGGAGGATGCCGAGCACCACCACCGTCAGCTTGATGTGCATCCACCCGGCACCCGGCTGTCCCAGTAGATTCCCGCCGGGATATCCGAACACCATCGCGATGCCGGTCCCGAGCGCGAATGCCGCTGCGATATCGGCCGACAGCGCGATCGATCGCTCGAGCAGCGTCAGCTTCTCGTGCGCGTCGGTCGGTGCGTGCGCATGTAGGCGAAGCATCCAGTAGACCGCGAACAGGCCACCGATCCAGAGAAACAACGAGATCAGGTGGCCTGCCTTGAGCCACAGCAGGATGTTCGGGTCCATGCCGGGAAAGTAGCACCCGGGCGGACATGCCGCTGGGCCTCGACAGGCGGTATGCTCGCTCTCGCCTCTGTGGCTCGCGTCCTCAAGATCTTCTTTCACGACGCGTGCTTCGACGGCACCACCTCGGCGGCGCTGTTCGCGGCGTTCTATCGCGATGTGATCGATCGCCACGTCGACGTGCAGGCGATCGGCATGGTCCACAAGGACGGCGATCCCTTCGATGGCATGTCGCTCGACGCCGATGATCATGCCTGTGTCGACTTCCGGTTCTGCGCCGATCCGAAGATGCGCTGGTGGTTCGATCATCACCCGACCGCGTTTCAGCCTCCCGCTCTGCGCTCCGTGTTCGAGGCGCAGCACCAGGCGACCTGGTTCTTCGATCCCGAAGCGCCATCCTGCGCAGGTCTGATCGCTCGCTCACTCCAGGCCGGATGGGACTGGACGCCGCCGGCGCACCTCGTCGAAGCGGTCACGTGGGCCGACACGATCGATGCCGCTCGCTTCCCGAGTGCCGAGGCTGCGATCGCTCTTGCTGTTCCGGCTCAGCGACTCGCGGCATGGCTCGCGCACGGCCGAACGCCGATCGACACCGCGCGCTATGTCGACTGGTTGTCGCGCGGATCGCTGGCCGAGGTCGCTGCGCGGCCCGAGGTGGCCGCCCAGCTCGCGGCGGTGGAGACCGAGCGAGCGCGCGAGGTCGATGACGTCAAGAAGCTCGGCGTGTGGGCCGGCCAGGTGATCGTGTTCGATCGGTTCGCCGATGTCGGCGCGCGCAGTCCAGGATTCCTCGGCTACCTCTTGTTCCCCGAGGCGCAGTACGCCGTCACGGGCACGCGCACCACGCAGAACATCAAGATCTCCGTCGGGGTGAACCCGTGGAGTGACAAGCCGAGGCTTCACGACATCGGTGAGCTGTGCGCGCGCCACGGTGGCGGCGGACATGCGGTGGTCGGTGGAGTGACGCTTCGCGGCGACGAGCTCCCACGGGCGCAGGCGACGCTCGCCGCGATCGTGCAAGAGCTCGCTGACGGCTGACGGCCGCGATCCTCAGC
>JACCQV010000084.1 GCA_013813945.1 Deltaproteobacteria bacterium
GTGCCGACCACCGCGACCCGGTAGTGCGAGCCCTCATCGACGCTGACCTCCAGTGCCTCGTGCGCCTTCGGATTACGGAACGTCTGCGAGAGCAGCGCGCTGCGGTTCGTCGACACGACGCGAGAGCCCGACGGACCGACAAGCGTGAACGTCGTCGACCGAGGCAGCTCCTTCTGGAGGGCGATCTGCGTGGCGACGTACGACTGGGGCGAGAGCCTTGTCCAGGTCACATCGGCACCTGCGGTGACATTGCGAAGCGCCACGAACGCGCGGCGTTGCCACTGGTAGGTGCCAGGGACGCGCATCCTGTGCTCGTCGATCGCGAACACGGCCGGTGTCGGATCCGGCATGTAGCCGCCGCACGCGTCAGCGATCGAGGGCGCGAACGCCGAGGTCAGGGTGGCGGTGAGAGCGAGAGACGCGATAAGGATGGAGCGCATCGGGAAGGGCCTTTCGGTTGGGTTCGTCTCGTCAACGGACCCACTCGCCGACCGGCGCACAGAAATCGACACGTCGCCGGGACCTCGCGCAAGATCAGGGACTTGCGGCGCTGATGCGCCGGTCGGGCCGGCACTCCGTTGGCCTAACGATGCGATTCAATCGATGCAAGCAGGCGCTCCACGCTGAGCTCGACCCGACTCTTCACCAGCTCGAACATCTCGTCGAGCTCCTCCGGCGGAGCGCCGATCGTCTCGGCGACGTGGTCGCGCGTCGCACCGAACACGGTCTCGCGTGCAGCGGCGAGCCAGCGCACGACGGTCGCACGATGGACGCTGTACATCTGCGCGAGCTGCTCGAGCGTGACGCCGCCGAGGAAGTGGAGGCGCAGGAGGTTGCGATCGCGCCGCGAGGCAGCCGCTACCGCACGCGCGAACCCGGCGGAGAATGCCGCGCGATACTGCGCCTTGATCAGCGAGAGCTCCAGATCTCCTGCGGCCGCGAGCTCGCGTGCCGGCAGCTCCGCCTCGCGCTCCTCGAGCCGGATCCGATCAATCGCGGTCCGGGTCGCCGTGACCTGGACGAGCCCGCGCAGCCGACCGCGACCGGCGTACTCGAGGACGCGGGGGCCGCGCTCTCCTTCGGGGAGCAACAGCTTGTCGCGCACGGTGGCGCGAACGTCCTCGACCGTCGCCGCGGTCAGCTTCATCCCCGCGAGCGCGTGCGGGACGACGTCGAGGAACGCGCGGTCGAACGCCGTGATCGCCGCGTTGTCACCGCGGATGCACGCGAGCGCGAGGTGAACCTCGGCGAGCCCGGCGACGGTCAACGCAGGTGGATCGTCGGCGGCGAGCTTGGGCGCAAACGCCTCGATGACGGCGACCGGATCGACGGAGATGCCAGGCCAGGCGGCAGCTGCCTCGCGGCACAACGTGGTCAGCGTGTCCTCCGCGACGGCCGGCTCTCCGAGCGCTCGGGCCGCCTCGGGGGCAAGCGCGGCGAGACGATCCTGGAGCGGCGTGCCCATGATCGCGATGTTACCCTGGAGGGCGCGTGAGGTGCCTCGACGACGACATCGTGCTCGGCCTCATCGAGGGCCGGCTCGCCGTGCCGATCCTCGCGGATGTCGACGATCACCTCGATCGCTGCCCCACGTGTCGTGACGTCGTCGCCCAGGTTGCGCGCGTGCAAGCACCCTCACACGTGCTTCCGCGCGGGCACGCGCTCGGTCGCTATGTCATCGGTGACTTGCTCGGCACCGGCGCGATGGGACGCGTGTACTCCGCGTGGGAACCCGAGCTCGACCGGCGGGTCGCGCTCAAGGTGCTGGTCGCCGACGGCGATGGTGCACGCGAGCGCATCGTGCGAGAGGCGCAGGCGATGGCGAAGCTCGATCACCCCAACGTGGTCGGGGTCCACGAGGTCGGGACGTCGGACGATGGGGTGTTCGTCGCGATGGAGCTGGTCGATGGCGAGACGCTGCGCGCATGGGCCGCGCAGCAGCGAACGTGGCGCCAGGTCGCGAGCGTGCTCGCGGAGATCGCACTTGGCCTCGGCGCCGTCCATGCCGCCGGCGTCACACATCGTGACATCAAGCCCGACAACATCATCGTCGGCAGCGACGGCCGCACGCGACTCGGCGATTTCGGCCTTGCGCGATCCGGTGTCGCGGCACCGATCGCGCCCGCGACCTCGCTCGTCCTTGCGGCCGGAACGCCCGCCACGGCGATCGCGGGCACGCCTGCGTACATGGCGCCCGAGGTGCTGCGCGGCAGCAGCGCAACCGCAGCGAGCGATCAGTTCAGCTTCGGCGTCATGGCGTACGAGGTGCTCGCGGGACAGCGCCCGTTCACCGGTACGAGCTGGAAGGAGCTGCTCACCACGATCGAGACCGGGGCAGCTCCGGCGATTCGCACGGTGCCGGGCTGGCTCGACGACCTCGTCCGGCGCTGCCTCGCGGTCGAACCGGGCCGGCGGTTTCCGTCGATGCGCGCGATCGCGGAGCTGATCGCCGCGAAGTCGGTGCAACGCAGTCCCGCCGTGATGCTGGGAGGAGTGCTCGCAGCAGCGGTGCTCGCGAGCGGCGCGACGCTGCTGATCGTTCGCGACAAGGCCGTCGCACCCAGCTGTGATCTCGCCGGAGAGCGCGCGCTCGCCGCGACGTGGAATCCCGCCGTTCGCGAGCGCCTCGTCTCGCTCGACGGACGGGCACTCGCCGCGATCGATCGATGGGCCACGACCTGGAGGACGGAGCGCGTCGCAACGTGCCGCGCCGTGACGACCCAGCCGGCCGCGACGATCATCGCGCGCGACCGCTGCCTCGATCAGCGTCATGCCGAGCTCGGGGCCTTGCTCGCCCGCCTCGAGGCGCCGGGCGCATCTGCGACCGCGTACCGCGCTCGGATCCAGGATGCACTCGCCGCGCTACCGCCTCCCACCGAGTGCGCGGCCGCGACCACAGGCAGCGCGGATCCCGTGCCCCTCGACCCTGTGCTCGCCGCGATCGTGCGTGAGGTCCTCGCCGAGCTTCCCGCGATCCGCGCTGCGAACGCACTCGGCGATTCGCGTCCGGTGCTCGCCGTCGCGGCGTCGCTGGTGGATCGCGCGAGGACCAGCTCCCACGCACCCACGCTCGCCGAGGCGCTGCTCGCGCAGGCGGAGACCTTGCGCGGAGCGAGTCAGCTCGCAGATGCGCACGTTGCGGCGCGCGACGCGCTCGCCGCCGCGGAGCGCGGTCACGACGATGCGATGGCCGCGCGCGCCTGGATCGCTCGGGTCGCCACCGCCGGAGATCGTCGAGAGCTGGTGGTCGCCGAGGATTTTGGTGCAGTCGCTGCTGCCGCCGTCGATCGCGCAGGCGCGCCGCCGCACCTCGTCGCCACGCTGCTTCGGCTGCGTGGTCTCGTCGCCTACAACCGTGGTCTGTTCACCGAGGCCACGCTGCTGTTGACCGAAGCACACGCACGGTTCGTCGCGATCGCAGGACCACGCTCGCTCGATGTCGCGACGATCGAATCGGCGCTCGGGTCGGTGGCGCGTGCTTCGGGAGATCTCCCGGCGGCGGAGCGGTGGCATCGCAATGCTCTCGCGATCGACCGCGACGTGCGCGGCGGACCGCACCCGGACATCGCACGCGATCTGCACAACGTCGCCGGCGTGCTGCGCCTCCGTGGCGATCTCACGGGGGCGGCCGCGATCTATCGCGAGGCCCTCGTGATCGAGGAGGCGATTCGCGGTGCGGGCAGCGTACAGGGCGCACTCACCCGTAACTCGCTCGCACTCATTCACATGGCGAACCTGGACTGGACCGCGGCTCGCGAGGAACTCGTGCGCGCGCGCGATCTGCTGATCGCGGCTGGCCACGGCGACGCCGCATTCGCGCACCACAACCTCGGCCTCGTCGAGGCAGCCGTCGGCGATCACCTGCTCGCCATGGCCCACTACGAGCTCGCGGCGGCAGTCTATGCGTCGACGATCGGGGATCGCGCACTGCCGGCGATCCGGCTCGTGATCGATCGCGCGCGGAGCGAGTGGCGCCTCGGTCACCGCGACGCACTGGCGACAACCATGCGTGCCCAGAAGCTGGCCCGCGAGGCGGGAATCGAGTGGATCGACCAGGAAGCCACCCAGCTGATCGCTCTCAGGCGCGGCGCCGGATTCGAGGCAGTCTCCGCCGTACGCGCGAAGACGCCGAGTCCGGTCGAGATCCGGACCGAGCCCCCGATCCGTGGAACGACCACGAACCAGCCAGCGGCCGCCGAGGTCCCGACGCCTCCGGAGCCGCCGAAACCACAGCCGACACGCGACGTTGGCGCCTACGGCTCGACCCAGCCGTGGTGACGAAAACTATCATGCGCCGGTCGTCGTGGCCGTCCGTTGACCTGGTGATGCTGAATCGACGCAAGCTCCTCCAGTTCGGACTCGGTTCTCTCGTGCTCGCCGGCTGCAGCGGCCGCGCCGGCTCGGCGCCGCGGGACGCGATCGCACCGACACCGCAGATTGACGACGACGAGGAGCTTCCGCCGGTGCCCGCGACCTGCGCGGCGGTCGCGACCGCCGACAACATCGAGGGTCCGTTCTACAAGCGCGGCGCCCCGAACCGATCGGTCCTCGTTGCGCCCGGCGATGCCGGCGAGCGGCTCGCACTCGGTGGGCGCGTGCTGTCGACGAGCTGCGAGCCGATCGGAGACGCCGTTCTCGACATCTGGCAGGCCGACGCGCGCGGCGGGTACGACCTCGACGGCTTCCGGTTCCGCGGCGCGCTGACCACGGATGCGCAGGGACGCTGGCAGCTGAGAACGATCGTGCCGGGCCGCTATCTCAACGGGAATCGCTACCGGCCTGCGCATCTCCACGTCAAGCTGCGCGCGAAGGGCTACCGGCCGCTGACGACGCAGCTGTACTTCGACGGCGATCCGTACAACGAGGGAGACGACTTCATCGTCTCGTCGTTGATCATGGCGACCCGCAAGGAGCGCGACGCCCGCGTCGCGAGCTTCGACTTTGCACTAGCGCCGGCGTAGCGGACCGGTGCCATCGCGCGGCACCTTGTGGGCGATCGTCTGCATGATCATCAGGGTGCGTGCGAGGCCCGGGGACAGCGCGGGCTTGCCGCTCGTCATCAACGCGACCGCGATGTCGCGGCTGGGATCGGCGTAGACGAACACGTTGGTGAAGCCGACGTGGCCAAACGCCCGCTGCGTGCGCAGGCCGTAGAGGCTGGCGAGCCGGCCCCCGAGCATGAAGCCCATGCTGTAGCGGATCGGTGCGCCGAGCGTCAGGTCGATCTCGAAGTAGGTCTGCTCTGCGACTGCGCGCTGGATGGTCCGGGTCTCGAACACGCGCACACCATCGAGGATTCCGCCATCGAGCAGCAGCTGCATGAAGCGAGACGCTTCGTTTGCTGTCGAGACGATGTTGCCGGCAGGAACCACCGAGGTCAGAAATCGCGGATCGTTCGAGACGCGCACGGCCTCCACGAAGTCGACGGACAGTGCACGCCGCAGGATCGCGGACAGCGGCGGCAGCACCGGTGGGCCGGTGAATGCATTGATCGCGACCTCGGGCAGCCGGGCAGCCGAAATGCCGAAGTTGAACGCGTCGAACCCCAGTGGCGCGAGGACCTCGTCGCGCATGACGTCGCGCAGCGATCTTCCGGTCACGCGTTCGACGATGGCTCCGAGCACGAATCCACCCGTCAGCGCGTGATACGCGAGCCGCCGTCCCGCTCGCCAGCGTGGCTTCTGATTGGACAGCAACGTCAGGATCTCGTTCGGTCGTTCCAGCAAACCGACGTCGGCGAACTGCGGAGGGATGTTCGGGATCCCCGCGCGATGCGTGAGGACGTGGCGCAACGTGATGCGGTCCTTGCCGTGCTGTCCGAACTCGGGGAGGTACAGCGCGACCGGATCGTCGAGGTGGAGCAGCCCGCGCTGATCGCACAGGTGCACGAGCATCGCGGTGACCATCTTCGACGCAGAGAACAGGTTGAACAGCGTCTGCGGCGTCGCGCTCACGCGGTGCGCATCCGGTGGATCGTAGGGCGCGTTGCCGCGGACGTGGCCGAGGGAGCGATCGAACACGACGTGACCCCGCCGCCGGATGCACAGCGCGAGTGCCGGATACAAGCCGGTGCGGTAGGTCGCAGTGCACGCCCGCCAGATCACGTCGATGGTCTTGCGATCCAGACCGACCTCGCGTGGATCGATCTCGGGCCCGCGCGCTGCGACTTCTTCCGGCGGCCCGACGCGGACCAACGTCTCGATCCGGCTGCGCAGGGACATCACGGCACGACGCGAACGCAGCTCTCGTACCAGGTCGCCCCGTAGCGCTCATCGCGCTGGACGATCCACAGCTGGATGTCCGTGGGGCCATCGAGGTCGTTGGCATTCGGTGCACGGTATTCCGTGAACAGCTCGGGGATGTTTCCGAAGCTGTCGCGCGTGCCGCCCGTCGAACCCTGCGAGAACCCGCCGGCCGTGGCGAGCCACTGGTACGTCAGGCTCTCGGTGAACATCATCGACCGTCCATCGAGCGTAGGCACGACGTACGTCTCGCGCGCCGTTGCAGACTCGATGGGCATGAGCTCGAGCCGCGCGTTCGCTGGGATCTCGAGTGGCTGCGGCTGATCGGCGCAGCGTCCGATCGCGAGCCGCACCGGTTCCGCATCGCCAAGCGTTGCGTCGATCCCATCGAGCGTCGGGTTGATGTTCGGTTCCCGGCTGACCGGAATCCTCGGCGCGACGCGAAGGGTCTTCGCTGCGTGCTCGTCGAGCGCGGGATCCTCGTCTTCGCCACCGACCGTCAAGGACACGAGGTAGTCGACCCCGCCGAGCCCGGCGAACCGATCGCTCTCGAGTGTCTCGGTCAGGATGCCGAGGAGGTTGCCGTTGGGCGCCACCGAAGCGCAGATCTGCGTCTGTGAGCGCGGCGCCGTGTCCGGATCTTCGACGATTCCCGCGGCGAGCGGCGTCATGGGGAGCTCTGGGTCACAGCGCGCCGAGTCTCCGTACACGCACAGCGTGAACCGGTAGCGAATGCGGCGATCGAGCACCGGGTCGGTGATCAACGCGCAGACCTCGGTTGGCGCGAGCTGCGCCAGGAGCTCCGCGGGATCGGGCCGAGCAGAGAGATCGATCGTGACGACCTGCTCGGGCGGCGTCGCCGACATCGCGAGCACGCGCAGGTCGAGAACGATGTCCTCGTCGGGAAACGAGGTGCATCCGGCGGCGATCGCCAGAATGGCGGCGAGGCGGATCATCTCGTGACTTTGACGCACGTCTCGAAGAACTGCACGCCGTAGCGCTCGTCACGCTGAATCATCCACAGTGAGACTGGCCCCGAGAGGCCGGCTGGTGCGAGCCAGTCGCTGCCGAGCAGGGACTGGTTGCCGAGGACGTCGTGTCCGCCCCCGGTGAACTCGTCCGACCAGGCTCCGTAGGTCGCGAACCACTGGTAAGTGACGGTCTCCGTCAGCATGGCGGTCTTGCCGTCCAGGGTCGGCACCACGTAGTCCTCGCGTGTGCCCATCGGTTCGATCGGAAACAGGGTCAGGCGCGCGCCGGGCGCGATGGCGGGGATCTCGAGCTCGCCGAGCTCGGCGCATCGGCCGCTCAGCCCGTTCACCCCGGGCAGGATCACCATCCGGCCGCCGGCGAGCGCAGCGTCGACGTAGTCGAACCGCGGATTGTAGTTTGGGGCCCGATCAGCAGGGATCCGCGGCGAGACTCGCAGGTGCTTGGTTGCGTAGACGTCCGTCGATCGATCTTCGACCGCGCCAACCGTGAACACGACCGTGTAGTCGATCCCGCCGAGCGCCTGCACCGGGTTCGCCTCGACCGCGCTGCGCAGCATGGCCAGGATCTTCACTCCGTACGCCGCCGGCTCGATGATTCCGCAGGGCCGCTGTGCGGCAGGGGAGGTCTCGGGATCCGAGATCACGCCGGAGCCGAGGTCGACGAAAGGGAGTGTCCGATCGCAGCGACCCTCGTCATCGAGCAGGCACAGCGTCATCGACCAGCGCAGCGAGCGCTGCTGGGCGGGATCCGCGACCAGGGCGCAGACGTTGGTCGGTTGCAGCTGCTCGAGGATCTCGGCCGGCATCGGCATCGTGAGATCGACATCGACGATCTGATCCGGCACGTCCGCGGTCATCGCGAGCACACGCAGATCGAGAACGATCGTCGGATCCTCGAACGTGGTGCAGCCCGCAAGCAGCGCCGCGATCGTGAGGGTGCTCCTCACCACGTCCCTCGCAGGCCGAGCGTTGGCAGGATCGGAAACCCGGTGATCGGCGCTGACTCGCGATACCGGTAGTCGTACTGGATCGCCTCGACGTTCTCGGCGTTCGTCACGTTGATGATGTCGAGATAGAGGCCGAGGCTCCACGTGTTGTAGAGCCAGACCTTCTCCGCGCGGACATCGAGCTGGCGGTACAGCGGCGTGCGCGACGACCGGAACGTGTCGCGGACCGGCACATAGTTGCCGGAGTCCGCGTCGTACGTCGACCCGATCACCGGCGTGTCGGGTCGCCCGCTCGCGACCTGCAGGCGCGCTCCGAGCTCGAAGCCCTTGCCCGGCTTCCAGCTCGCGACGGCATTGAGCACGTGCGGCTGATCGAATCCGGTCTTCACCCATCGGCTGTCGGGGTGCTGCTTCTGGCTCGACCGGCTGAAGGTATAGGACAGCCAGCCAAACGCGCGCTCGCTGATCTCGCGCTTGATCAACATCTCGAGTCCGTACGAATCGCGTCGTCCCTCGTTGAGGAAGTTCGTGTTGGTGAACGTGCCGTCGTCGTTCATCCGGATCTCGTTCGAGAACACCACGATATCGCGCCGGCGCGAGTAGTAGATCTCGCTGTCGATCGTCCATAGCCGATCGGGCTTCCACTCGTAGCCGAGGCCGATGTGCGTCGCGTGCTCGGGTCCGACGTTGGTGTTACCGAACCGTCGATCGACCGCCTCCGGCTGCGGTGGCTGGCTGAACTCGCCGATGTACGCCTTGGCGGTGACCGTGGGCGTCACCGTGTAGCGTGCGACCAGCCGGGGGTCGATCGATGCGCGGTCCTGGCCATCGATGATGTACGTGTCGAGGCGAAGACTCGGGATCAGCCGCAGGCGCTTGGTCACATCGATGCCGAGATCGACGTAGCCACCGACGCCGAGGATCGAGGCGCCGCGCAGGATCTTCGAGGGCGGGATATCGACGCCCGACGCATTGATCAGGGTGTCGTCGAGCGGGATCAGCGCGTCGTATCGCGTGACGCGCGACAGGATATCGAGGCCGGTATCGAGGGTCAGGCGCGGCCGCGGCTTGCCGTGGATGCGCGCGCGATACGACAGCGAGTTGCTGGTGATGCCCACGCTCGTGAACGGTCCTGCCGCCTCGGCCTGCGCACCGCTGAACGTCAGGCTGTCGCGGCCCCACGCCGGCGAGACCGACAGCTTCATGTCTCCGCCGAACGAGCGCGCGTACGTGCCGATCACGCGGAAGAACTTCACCGAGGTATCGAGATCCGTCGAGACGGCCGACTCGGGATCCTGGTCGAGCACGTGCAGCGTATCGGACGAGCCGATCGCGAACAGGCTCAGTCGTCCCTCCTCCTTGAGGCTCCAGTCGATCCGGCCCGCGTAGTCGTAATAGATCGGCGTCACGATCCGCTGCCCGCCCGGTGGCGGCTCGGGCAGAACGAACCCGAGGAACGCATCGATGTAGGACCGGCGCCCTGCGAACGCGAACGAGACGTCCTTCGAGATCGGCGCGCGCAGGTACAGGCCCGAGTCGATGAAGTCGACCTTCGCCGCGCCGTGCACGCCATCTGACTTCGTGGGCCGCAGCTCGAGGGCGACCGCGCCGCCGTGCTTGCGACCGAACCGGGCCGGGAAGCCGCCCGGGTAGAGGTCGATCGACTCGAGCATCTCGGCGTTGAAGATCGAGGGCCCACCGAGGAAGTGGAACAGCGACGGGACCTCGTGACCGTCGACGTAGATGCCGGTGTCGTCGGGGTTCGAGCCGCGCACGAGCAACAGGCCGAGTCCGAACGGCGCGCGCGCGATGCCGGGGAGGGTCTGGATCACGCGGATCGGATCGCCGAACGTGCCTGGAACGCTCGTCAGCTGCTGCCGCTGCAACGTTCGCTTCGTGACCTCGAGGACCTCGCGCTCGCCCTCGACGACGGTTTCGTACGGGTTGCCGCCGCGCGGCCGCATCCACAATCGGACCTCGAGCTTCTCGCGCTTCGCGATCTCGATCGGCCGCTCGAGCCGATCGAACTTTGGATCGATGGCGAGCACCTTGTACTTGCCCGCCGTCACGCCGTGGAAGTAGAAGTCGCCGTCCTCGCCGGTCACCGCGTCGAGACCGAGCTCGACGATCGAGACGATGACACCGGCAAGCTTGCGGCGCGTGCCACGCTCGACGACGACGCCCTCGATCGTCACCGGCAGACTCGCATTGCCGGCATGGTTCGGTGGGCCGGTGTCCTGCGGCGACGCCTTCGACGGTGGTGGAAGCGGTGGCTCGTCAGGCTCGAGCTGCTGCTCGATCACGAAGTGAATCACTGTCTCGACCGCGATCGACGCGGGCTTGCCATCGATCTCCGCGGGCTCGAACACGTACTGCTCGGCCGCCGCGACCGCCGCTTCATCGAAGCCGTCGCCGACCTTCTCGAGCACATCGACGGCGCTGACCGTGCCGGTCGCGTCGATCTTGATCCGCACCTTGACGCTGGCGGTCTTGCCCGCCGCGAGCGCCGCCGGCGGATACTCCGGTGCGACGGCCTGCAACAGCTTCGGCGCCTTCGTCACGACGCCGGTCGGTGTCGGTGGCGGAGGTGCATCCGGCGGTCGCGCGTCCTGCGCGTTTGCTGTCGCGGAGCCGATCGCGATCAGTGCGACCGCGAGGTACCACCGGACCATGCCGGCAGGGTAACGCCTCGGCGGTCAGGGATCACGCGGTTGCCCGGCGGATTCAGCTCTGCGACTTGTCGCGGAGCTGGACGAGCAGCTTGTCGAACATGCCGCGCATCGCGTTCTCGATCGCTTCCTTGCGCAGGTTCGGCAGGTACTTGGCGTTGAACGTCCGCTTTGGCACCTGGACCTTGGCGCCGCCCGAGACGAACGAGAGCATCTTGCCCTTGTGGTCGGAGATGGCGAGGCGGAGCTGGGCTTCGATCTCGATGTACTGGCCAGACTGGGCGACATCGAGCTTGATGACGCTGAGGTCGAGGTGGCGAGGGTCGAGGCCCCAGCGCTGGGCGTCGGCCTGGATGGTGGTGACCATCGGCGACGCCTTGAACGAGGCGCTCAGCGACTGCTTGAGGATCTCGCTGTGCATCTTGCGGGTGGCCTTGTCGGCCTTGCCGGGGGAGTCGTCCGCCGACGTGTTGATCGTCACATAGAGGTCGGCATGGTTCTCGACCGCGTGGGCCTGCCGGCCGAAGCCCGCCCGGCCGCCGTACTTGCGCGCCTGCGGAGTGGGGGCGGCGGCCACTGCAACCGGCCACGGATCAGGCAGGCGGTTCGCCTTTGCGACCGCGATCGCGGCTTCCTTCGCACGCGCGCTCACGGTCGGGTCGGCATCATCAGCAGCGGCCTTGAGCGCCGGGAGCGCGGACTTGTGACCGAGCCTGCCGAGCGCCGCCGCTGCGAGCGCGCGAACCTGCGGGTTCGGATCCGTCAGCGCACCGACCAGCGGCTTCATCGCGTTGCGATCGTTGAGGCGAGCGAGCGCGGCCACCGCGGACAGCCGCGCCTTGTCGCTCGAGCTCGTGGTCAGCGTCTTCGCGAGCTCGTTGACGCGAGTGTCGGCAACCGCGTGACCCGCCAGGAGGCCAACCGCCATGACGAGCGGCGCAACGAAACGCGCGAACCGGTGCCCTCCGTGCATGACCGTGCTTCGATTAGGCCTATCGAGCACCAGCGAGTCAATGTTTTCTGAGCAACGGTTTCGATCGTGAACGAAGCCGCGTGTATGGTGGACTCACGATGGCAATTTCCGACGGGCAATTCCGTCTCGGCGTCGTCGGGGCAGCGATCATGTTGGTCCTTGTCATGACCTTCATGCGCTTCTGCGGAAGCGTCACGATCCCGCCGAAGCCTGCACCACCTCGACCGACGGGCTCGCAGAGCCAGTTACTGACGAAAGGTGCGGCAACTCCTGCCGTGTATCAGGAGTTCTTGCAGCGCGACGCGGTCGCGGCAGGTGTGCGCACGCCATCGATCGCAGAGATGAGCCGCAAGCTCGTGTATCGCGGTGACGATGCGCGACGCGTGCTGGAGGTAGGTGAACCTGCGATCGAGGTTGCGGGCGTGAAGCTCCGGGTCGCGCGTGATGGCAACACGTTCGTCCTCGACATCACCAACGTGACCACGTCGGACCTCGCGTACTCCGTGCTGTCGTCGCCGACGCCGAACAACAGCGGCTGCATGTCGGCGCAACCGGTGCTGTTCAACGCGATGGTCATCGAGAAGGGAGGCACCGTGCGCCGCGTCGAGTGCATCTGGCGAACGGGCATGGCGCTCGCGATCACCAGCGTCCAGACCCTGGAGGTTTCGCCCCTCTCCGCCTACTACCTCAGCACCCTCCCGCCCCGAACGGTCGGAGTCGAGGACCGGCTCGCGCGGGGTCATCAAGCTCCCGAGACCAGCGAGAAATGTAGCTCCGTGGTGTCGCAAGCGGTCCGAAGTGGGCTCGAACAGGGACAAATCGGCTGGAGAGATCTCGTTGACTTCTATGCCCGCCACCGCTGCCAAACCTACCGGTTTCCCGCATCATATCGGTCATTTAAGGCGGACGCCGAGCGCCCGATCCCGGATACCGCCGCTGGCATGTGACGCGTTTTCGCTAGCTTAGGCTTGCTACCGGAGCCCAGACTTGTTTAGCTAGGTGCAGTTACGCGGAGTTACTGGTGACCAAGTCCGAGCTCATCGAGAAAATCTCCGAGACGCTGAAGCTGCCGGCTGGTAAAGCGGAAGCGATCGTCAATACGATCTTCGATTCCATGGTGAAGGCCCTGGAACGCGGAGAAGGTATCGAGATCCGTGGCTTTGGTAGCTTCACCGTACGCAAGTACAAGGCCTACGAAGGTCGCAACCCGCGAACCGGCGAGACGGTGCACGTCGCCGAGAAGCGGCTGCCTTTCTTCAAGGTCGGCAAAGACTTGCGAGAGCGAGTCAACGCTGGCCTCGGGACGCCACTGCCGGCCGACAAGCCGGACGAGGCCGACGATACCGACCCGAACGAGCCCGACTACGACGACGACGATTGATCGTCGTCGCGATCGACGCCATCTCTGTTGATGGCCAGGCTTTTATCGGCGGTCGCTGAGCTCGACGGTCCCCGCGTCACCGTCGACGACTACGACCATTCCATTGGTTAGCTGCCACGCGTCCTGACAGCCGACGACGCAGGGAATTCCGAGCTCGCGCGCCAGGGCAGCGCCATGATCGAGGAGGCCGCCGGTCTCGCTGACCAGTGCGGCGCACCCGATCATCAGGACAGCGAGCGCTGGTGTCACAGCTCGGGTCACGACGACATCTCCGGTGCTGACGCGAACGACCGACGCGAGCGTCTCGAACCGGACGACTCGCCCGCTCACGCGCGGTCCGCTCCCGATGCCGCGTAGCGTCGCGCCGGTCGCGCCGCTCGCGCCGCCGGGATCGTGCCGACCCGCGTCGCCATCAACGATGATCGGCATCGCCCACTGCGCAGCGCGCGCCGCGGCGGCCCGTGCTCCCGAGGCGCGTCGATGAACGTCATCGGCGTCAAGCGCGGTCGCGGTCGCGACTTCTTCGAGCGGGATCCAGAACGCGTCATCGGGGTCGATCGCGAGCTCGTGCGCGCGCTCGAGGATCGCCTTGCGCACGAGCCACTGCGCCCGCGCGAACCAGACGTCGTCGCGCTCCGCGAGATCGGCGGCCGTTCGCGCGAGATCATGCTCCGCGGTTGCCGACTGCGCCGGTGCGCCACCGATGGGCTGCGCCAGTGCCCCCCCTGTGGGCTGCGCCACTGCCTCACGGTGCTCGGAATCCACCGCGCGCACCCGGACAACCTGTTCGCGTGCCCGAGCGAAGCGCTCGCGATTGATCGCGAGGAACGCGTGCGCGCGGGTGATCGCATTGCGCACGAGCTCGGGCCGCTCGGCGAACGTGGCCACGCTGACATCCCACGCGGGGGCCATCACGCCGAGCCGTTCGAACACTTCTTGCTCCCCGATCTCGTCGCGCGCGGCGGCGACCAGCGTCGCCTCGACGGCCGACGGCCTCGCCCCGACCAGCTGCGCGGGCGCCAGCTTCGCGCGGCAGCCCGCGATCAACGGCGCGAGCTCGTCGGCCCAGATCGCATAGAACGCGACGTAGCGCTCGAGCGCCTCGGAGATCGAAATGCGTCCGGCGATTCCCAGCGCGCTCGCATTCGCATTCGTACTCGTCCTCGTACCGCTGGTCTCGGTTGACGTGCCCTCCAGCGCCGCGGTCATCGCAGCCTCGATGGTTCGGACTCGCACCTCGAGCTCTGCAACCGTCGTCGGTGGAACCAGTTCTCCCTCCGTGCTCGCCGCGTCCCTCGCTGCCGTATAAAGAAAGCCCGCGCACACCCTCATCGCCCACGGTGCGACTCCCCCGCGTTCGACCGCCTCGACGAGGCCCGCCTGTGCCGGCGAGAGCGGATCCGGGTTGTGCGTGACATCCCAGGTCCAGCGCCTGCCATCTGCGACGAGCGCGGCGATCACCGGTGGTGGTGCGGGCTGTCGCGTCGCGATCACGTCCCGCACGATCGGCCGCGCCTGCACGACCCACAGCCCCTGCGGCGCCTCGATGATCTCGACATCCGCCCCCGCCGTCGCGCCGATCGCAGCCTCGGCACGCAGCGCAAGCGCGGCGACCGAGCTCGTGGCCACCGCAGAGCGCGCAGTCCGCTCGAACGCTTCGCCGCGCTGCACGACCAGCTCGTCACCCCTCGCAGCGCTGGGCGGCCGCGTGTAGATCGTCACGAGCTCGCCGGGCACGAAGCGCTGGACGATCACGCCGATCGCGATCGGGCCTCCCCGGCGGCGCGCATAGCTCACCGCGAGCGGTGTGAGGGCGCTCATCCACACCATCCGGATCGCCATCCAGACATCCGCGGCGGGGACCTCCTCCTGCGACGAGAACACGCCCGCACCGGCGCCGGCTTCACTGTCCTCGATCGTTGCCGACGAGCGCACCGCGAGTGCCCCGAGTGCTGCCGCGCGGCTCTCGACCTCGCGCACGAGATCGGACGGGAGCTCCATCGTCGTAATCCACCGCGCGGCCTCGGTCAGCGCGTGCCCGATCGTGTCGCTCGCCGGATCGAGGTCGCCGACGACATGGCGGAACGCATGATCATCGATGACGAAGCCGTCGGGGACGGGGAGTCCCGCCCCGATCAAGCGGGCCAGCCCGACGGCCTTCCCGCCGCACGAGGCGTCCGCGTCCTCGAGCCGGTGCAACCACATGGACGGGTTGTACCGCGTGACGTACGCTCGGGGAGTCATGCGTGCCGTGAGCCTCCTCGTCGTCGCGACACTCGCGGCCGTTGCCTCGGCCGACGACAGCAAGCTCGCGAAGGAAGACGTCCCGCTGCAGGCCAAGGCCAACCTGCGCGGCAAGAACAAGCTGTGCTGCGGCTACCCGCTCGTCAACGATAGCGGCTGGGCCCTGCGGTTCTACTGGCTCGCCCTCGAGGAGGACTACCAGGACGCGCGCACGAGCACCGTTCCCAAGAGCGGGCGCAACGCGAAGGTCCCCGACCACACCTGGGTCGAGCTCTACACACAGGACGGGATGTTCTTCGGGCGGGTGCGCGAGCGCTTCGCATGGTCGCTACGGATGGAGGGCTCGGGCCTGATGATGGACGGCCGGGTCGTGAACTACAAAGGCGCCTGCAAGTTCGGCTATGGCACGTGCTTCGAGCAGCTCGACATCAACCAGCACCCGTTCGGCCGTGGCGCGGGGCAGCGGCCGTTGATCCCGTTCAAGTCCGTCGCGATCGATCCGCGGGTGATCGCGATCGGCGAGCCGCTGTACATCCCCGAGTTCGATGGCCTGCAGCTTCCGGACGGATCGATCCACGATGGCTGCGTCCGTGCCGACGACACCGGCGGCGGCATCAAGAAGCGCAAGATGGACTTCTTCGTGGTGACGTACGGGAACTTTCGGTTCCTCCTCGATCAGCTCCTCGGTGTCAGCTGGATCACGCCTCACATCGAGGCGCCGCGCTGCGAATACATGCGCGATCACACCGTGTGGTAGCGTCGACCGAATGCTCGACGGCCTGTTCGTCACTCCTGCGGTGACCGCGATCACCGAGGCGCTGGCGTCGGCACGCGCCGACGGCAAGATCGTCGTCATCGGTAACGCGAAGCTCGCCGCGGCGCTTGGCGAGAGTGCGCAGCGAGAAGTGATCGCGGTCGGGATGTCCCCACGCGCCGCGAAGAAGCTGGCGAACACGCTCGCGGATACGTCCTCGCTCGAGGCAGGCTCGCTCGACGCAGTGATCGGCATCGACGTGTCGACCAACCCCCAGTGGGACGCAACGCTGCGCGAGTGGGCCCGGGTCGTTCGCGACGGTGGTGCCGTGGTCATGGTCGATCGCGGTCACGCACCCGAAGCGAGCCGACGTGCGCTGTGCGCCGGCTTCACGGAGATCGAGCAGCGCCACGCGGGCCGCAACGTCGTGACCAGCGGCCTGGTCACCCACCTCTAGACGCAATGCTGGTCAGTTGGCGCGTTCCGGGGTCGTTCACCAACGACCTTCACTGACCAGCATTGCCTCTAACCACAGAGTTCGGCTGTGTTGATCCGGCGTTGGCGTAAGCGTAGGCGTCGGCGTAGGCGGCTCATGCGATCATCTTCGTCAGCATCGAGACGATGCGGACCAGCAACGTGTGGCCGTCGGGGATTCGTCG
>JACCQV010000266.1 GCA_013813945.1 Deltaproteobacteria bacterium
GTCGGGATCCGCCACCATCGCGGTGACGATGCACCACTCGCTCGCATCGAGCGTCGTACGCCACCGCGGTGCCCCGGTCGTTACATCGAGACCGACGAGCGCCGCGCCCGGCTCGCCACGCACACCGATCGAGCCGCTACCGGTCAGGGTCCCGACGAGCACACCGGCCACGGTCGCGATCGGCCCGCCGCCTCCGGGGAGCGCCACAGTCCAGGCGACGGCGTCACCGCGCCGGGCCTCGAACGTGGTCGACGCTGCGCTCGTGATCGCCGCGAAGGTCCGCGTTCCGTCACCCGCAACGCCGCGCAGCGATCCACCTTCGCGACCGAGCGCGAGAGTGACGGGGGTGGCCGCAGGCACGCTGGGCGTGCGCGGACCGGGACATCCCCCGAGCAGCAGGATCGAGCCAAACGATGTGATCAAGGACGCGACGTGTGTCGCGCAGTTCATCTGTCGCTTAGAACTTTTCGCCGCGAGACCGGAGCTCGGCGAGCACCGTGGGGAGACCGAGCTTGTCGATCCGCCGCATACCGCGCGCAGACACCCGAAGGTTGATCCAGCGCTTCTCGTCCTCGAGCCAGAACCTCTTGTTCATGAGGTTGACCTCGAAGCGCCGCTTGGTGTGGCGGTTCGAGTGGCTGACGTTACAGCCGACTAGCGGCTTCTTCCCGGTGACCTGACATACGCGCGACATGGCATGTCTCCTTAGATCTTCGACTCTTTGAAGTCGACGTGCTTCCGCACGACAGGGTCGTACTTCTTCAGCACGAGCTTGTCGGGGGTCCGCTTGCGGTTCTTCGACGTTGTGTAGAAGAAGCCGGTATCGGCGGTCGACACGAGCCGAATGAGCTCGCGTCCTGATTTTCCCTTTTTCGCCATGGTCGTAACTCCGGGGACGGGACTTATGGCATGCCCGGCGCGGAGTTGGCAAGCCCTACGGGCGATCGTCCTCGACGGCGCTCTCCGAGTGCTTCGGAGACGGCCAACTAGTCACGAATCCTCGGGTTCTTCGTGACTCGAGACCTCGGGTTCCTTGTCGCCGGCACCCCGTCGCTCTGCCTCGCCCCAGGCGTTGCGCTGTTCCTCCCCGTCGACGGGCTTGATCGTGCCACCGGCGAGGTCCGCGATCGCGACTCCGGGAAGGGTCGTGGTCTTGCGCTTGGCGCGGCGCTGCTCGATCGCCATCGCGACGATCGTCATGTCGTCGCCCTGCGCCTGATCGGCGGCGTGCGCATCAATGTCGGCGAGGATCGCTTTGACCACTTCCTCCGAGCTCCCGCGCGCCGTGCGAACACGACGCGAGAGGCGCGAGAGGCCGTACTCGTTGCCGCGCACGTCGCGCGCTTCGAGGATTCCGTCCGACACCATGATGAGCATGTCGCCGGGCAACAGCTGCACGCGTGCCTCACCGGCATCGAGCTCGGGAGTCACGCCGAGTGGCGGCGTGTGCGCGCGCTCTGCCTGGAGCGGAAACACGCGATCACCGCGGCGGAGCAGCGGCACGCAGTGCCCCGCGTTGGTGAACACGAGCGTTCGCGTTTCGAGATCGTAGATGCAGTAGACGAGCGTAGCGAACATGCCATCGTCGCCGAGCCCGACGATCTCCTGATTGACGCGACGAAGCAGGCGCGCCGGTGTCTTCGCGATCGCCGCTCGCGAACGTAGCTCCGACGTCAACCGCGCCATGTACAGCGCCGCGCTGATCGCCTTGCCTGCGACGTCTCCGACGGCGACGCCGAGGTGCGACGGGTCGTGCCAGATGAAGTCGTAGAAGTCGCCGCCGATCTGATACGCGGGCTCGTAGTGCACCGCGAAATCGAGACCGACGATCTGCGGAACGTTTGCTGGCAACAGGCTGCGCTGGATCTGCCGCGCCATCCGAAGATCGCGATCGAGCTGGTCCCGCTTCGCGAGCTGCGCGGCGACCCGTGTTGCATGCATCGCGAGCCCGACCTGCGTGGCGATCGTCTGCAGAAGATCAACGTCCTCCTGTCGGAAGCCGATCGACTTGCTCTCGACGTAGACCACACCGTAGTGGGCACCGTGGTAGATGAGCGGCGCGCCCATCCGGTTGCCGACGGTCTCGCCCTCGTCGCCGGGCGAACCCTCACCGGCATGGCCGAGCAGCACGCTCCGGTGATCGCTGATCACGTGCTGGATGATCGTTCCGGGGACGCGCAGATGCCCGGCCTGGCTCTGCGTCTTCGCTTCCTCGGGCTCGGTCTTGTCCTCGACCGCGCGCACGAGGTGCTCGCGGTGGCGCTGACACTGGACGCGGAGCTCGCCGGATCGTTCGTCCTCGACGAGGACACCGACGTCGTCGGCCTGCGGAAACAGCTGCAGGAGCGCCTCCACGACCTTCTGCAGCAGTGACTCACCGGTATCCGACGACGCAGTTGCGTGGAGGACCTCCGTCAGCGCGTCGAGCTTGCGCTCGATCAAGCGCACAGCGCGCTGGTCCGAGATGTTGATCATCCCCGAGCTGATCAGTGGCATCCGGCCACCGGAGCCCATGTCCTCACGGCCGCGCAGGAGCGGCATCTCGCCGACGTCGACGATCGTCACTCCGCCTGGTGTCTTCGCCTTGTTGGGGTCCGGAGTCAGCTCGCGCGCTTCGACGCGAATCCGGTTGTTCGCGATCGCGATCTCGTCGTCGTGGCGGAGGTTCGTCGAGTTCTTGACGCGCACACCGTTGACGTACGTGCCGTTGTTCGACCCGAGGTCCTCGAGCGTCCAGACCTCGCCGTCCTTCCACAGCCGCGCGTGCTGCCGCGACACGCGCATATCCGGAACGAACACCTGACAGTCGCTTCGCCGCCCGATCACGTACTCGCCCTCGCCGAGCTTGAAACGGCGCCCCGCGATCGGTCCGGCGAGGAAGACCAGAGAGGGCATCTCGTCGGTGTGTACCACGCATATGTTCACCCAACAGGCTGGGATCCCGACGGTTTTTGGTAGGGCTCCGTGAGGCGTGTCGCGCGGACTCCCCGACCAGCGCTCTCCTGGCTTGACCCGGTGATCCGCGGGCGGTGTACTTCGCCCGTGCAGCCGCTCGGCAACTTTATTGGCGGCGAGTTCCTGGCGCCTTCGGGCAAGGCCCTCGTCTCGCGTAACCCCGCGGCCGACGGCGCCGTGGTCTTCGAGACCGGCTACACCGTCGGCGCGGTGGCCGATGCCGCTGCGGCCGCCGCGACGGCCCAACCCGCCTGGGCGGCGCTGTCGCCCGCGCAGCGCGCCTCGCATCTGGAGCGCTTCAAGCAGCAGATCGCAGCGCGCGCAGACCAGCTGGCAGACGCGATCGTACTCGAGACGGGCAAGATCCGCAGCGAAGCCAAGCTCGAGATCCAGACACTGCTCAACCGGTTCGATCTCGTGAAGGCGGCGATCGCGAGCGACGTCAAGCCCGGGCAGGTGGCCCCCGGGGAGACCCTGCGCTTCCAGCCGCTCGGCGTGGTCGGCGTGATCGGGCCGTTCAACTATCCGTTGCACCTCTGTCACGCGCACGTGGTGCCCGCGCTGCTCGCCGGCAACGCGGTCGTGATCAAGCCGAGCGACATCACGCCGCTGTGCGGGCAGCGCTACGCCGAGGCGGCCCAGGCCGCGGGACTTCCGGCCGGCGTGCTCAACGTCGTCGTCGGCACCGGCGAGGTTGGCGCAGCGATGGTCGAGACGCCCGCGATCCGTGGGCTGTGCTTCACCGGGAGCTGGGCCGTCGGCCGCAGGATCCTGCAGGCGGCGCTGGATCGCCCGGAGCTCCTCGTGGCGCTCGAGATGGGCGGCAAGAATGTCTGCGTCGTCCTCGAAGACGCCGCCATGCGGCAAGCCGTGCACGAGGTCGCCGTCGGCGCATACCTGTCCGCCGGCCAACGCTGCACCGGTACGGAGCGCGTGCTCGTTCATCGCAAGATCGCGGACCGCTTCATTGCGGGGCTCGCGGTCGCGGCGCGATCGCTGCGGTTCGGCAATCCCGAGGACGCCGGCGTGTTCGCAGGCCCACTCGCGACGCACGGCGCGCTGACCAAGCTCGACGCCGCGATCGAGACGGCGAAGAAGGCGGGTGGCGAACCGATCGTCGCCGGCGACAAGCTTCCGGGCGGCTATTACCGGAGCGCGTCGCTGCACCGCCTTCCTGATGGCGTTCATCACGTCCCCGGCTACACGGACGTCGAGGTGTTCGGTCCCGATCTGTGCATCGAGGTGATCGACTCTGATGAAGAAGCGATCGCCGTTCTCGGCGCGAGTCGCTACGGCTTCGCAAACGCCGTGTTCACGGGCTCGACGGCCAGGTTCGAGCAGTTCTTCGCCGGCACGCGCTCGGGGATCCTCAACCGCAATCGCTCGACGAACCTCGCGAGCCCGAAGCTGCCGTTCGGCGGCGTCGGCGCGAGCGGCAACTACCGGCCGGCAGGTGCCTGGGCGCACCGCAACGTCATGGTCCCGGTCGCCGTGCTCGAGAACCCCGTGGGTCCAGTGACCGCGCACCCGCACCTCGCAGCGGTGATCCCGCCGTTCGATCTCGAGCGCCTCGAGGGTCAGCACACGCAGGAAGAAGACGCGGAGGCCGCGCGCGAGCTCGTCGACAATCCGCGGCCGATGCACATCCAGCGGCCGCTCGGTGGTCGGCTGCCGCAGAGCGAAGCACTGCTCGCCCGCCTGTACGCCGGCGATCGCGTACCGAAGGAGAAGAAGCCGCCGGTCTTCGATCACCTGCGATCTGCGGGACCGTGGATGGTGTCGGTCGACGCCGAGCCGCTGTCGGTGATCGACGGCATGAGCCAGACGGCGACGGTGGTCGGCGGGTTCGCCGAGGATCCGGTCGTTCGCGCGTATACGGAGGGCGAGTTCGGCGACACGCTGATCTCGAACGAGGACACGGCGGTCGCCGAGACCTGGGCCGCGACGGAGTACGCGTCGACGCTGCGCCAGCTCGTCCCCGGTCTACCTCACGTGACGTTCGTCGCGTCGGGCGCCGAGGCGAACGAGAAGGCGATGGCACTGTGCAAGATCAACTGCGCTCGCAAGGACGCCACGAAGATCCTCGCGTTCGAGGGTAGCTTCCACGGGCGCACGCTGCTCGCGCTGCACGCAACGCACTCCCCGGGCAAGCGCACGCCGTTCGAGATCAAGGGCTACGAGAGCCAGTTCGCGCCGTTTCCGGTCTGGGACGAACCCGGTGAGGAACCCGCCGCACCGAGCGGCTTCTACGCCGCTGCCGCGACGGGCGGGATCGAGGAGCTGCGCGAGCGATTCGGCGACGCGAAGGACGACCCGTTGCTCGCAGCCGAGGTCGCCTCGCTCGTGGCGGTTCACGAGGCGCTCGCCACCGGCACGTACACGTGCGTCATCGTCGAGCCGATGCAGTCTGAAGGCGGCGATCGGTACGCGACCGAGCGATTCTTCCGCGCGCTGCGGCTGCTGACGCGTCACCACCAGACGTTCCTCGTGTTCGACGAGGTCCAGGTCGGGTTCGGACTTGGTGGTCCGTTCGCGTGGCACTCGAAGTTCCGGCTCCTCAACTCGCGCGGCCAGCCCGATTACCCGGATGCCGTGACGTTCGCCAAGCGCGCGCAGGTCGGCGTCGTGATGTCACGGTTCGCGGATCCCGAGCGCGCCAGCGCGCACAACGCGTCGCTCGTGCGCGGTCGGATCCACGCGGACATGGTCTCGACGAGCCACAATGCCGAGCGCCTCGAGAAGCTCGTGCAGCCGCGGCTCGCACAGATCGCGCGCGCCTATCCGCACCTCGTCGGTTCGCCGCGTGCATCGGGGTATGCATTCGCGTTCGATCTTCCGACGCCGGCCATGCTCGA
>JACCQV010000269.1 GCA_013813945.1 Deltaproteobacteria bacterium
GTGCCGCGCTTCTCGACGAGGACATCGCTCATGCGAGCGACGGTAGCACTCCTACGATTGCGAGCGCTCGGCCTGCCGGCGCGCGCGCGCCTGCTTACCCAGGTGCGCCTTGAGATACTTCGAGGGCAGCTCGTGGCCGACGAAGGTCGCCGCCGTCCGCGAGGCATCGGTCAGCCTGTCGAGATCGATCCCGGTCGCGACGCCCATCGAGTGCAGCATCGCGACGACGTCCTCGGTGGCGAGGTTGCCCGACGCGCCCGGTGCATACGGACACCCGCCAAGACCACCCGCCGCCGCGTCGATCGTGGTGATTCCCATCTGCAACCCGACCAGACAGTTCGCGAGCGCTGTGCCCTGGGTGTCGTGGAAGTGCATCGCGACCGTCTCTGCCGGATGCTTGGCGAGCACGCGTGCGAGGACATCCTCGACCTGCCGCGGATTCGCGACGCCGATCGTGTCACCGAGCGAGACCTGATAGACGCCCATGTCGCGCAGCTGGCCGACGAGCTCGACCGAGCGGTCGGCGTCGACGTCGCCTTCGTACGGGCAACCGTAGACGGTCGAGACGTACGCGCGGACCGAGACGTTGGCAGCGCGCGCGACGGGGACGACCTCGTCGAACGCGGCGAGCGTGTCGGCGATCGTCTTGTTGACGTTCTTCTTGTTGTGCGTCTCGGACGCCGAGAGGAAGACCGCGATCTCCTTCATCCCCGCCGCAAGTGCGGTGTCGAGCCCGCGGCGGTTGGGAACGAGCGCACTCATCCGAACGCCCGCAGGGCGGTGCACGCCGCGCGCGACCTCGGCCGCATCGGCGAGCTGCGGGATCCACTTCGGTGAGACAAAGCTCGTGATCTCGATGTCACGGATGCCGGCGCTGACGAGCGCATCGATGAACTTGAGCTTGTCCGCCGTCGGCACCTGACGTGCCTCGTTCTGCAGCCCGTCGCGGGGACCGACCTCGTAGATCGTGACGTGAGCGGGGAGCTTCATGGGCGGGACCCGGTCGGGGAACCATAGTCCCGTGGGTCGATCGCGGCCAGCTCCGCGAGCAGGGAGGGGGTCAGCTGCTCGAGGGTCTCGATCACGCGGTGAGCCGCGGACTGGTCCCAGCCCCCGAAATTCCCGGCGCGGACCGCTACCACCAGACACCCCGCGGCGAGCCCCGCGGCGATCCCCGCGACCGAGTCCTCGAGAACCAGGCACTCGTGCGGCGCGAGCCCGAGCTGACCGATCGCGGCGAGATACCCGTCGGGGGCTGGCTTGCTGCGCAAGACATCTTCGGAGGCGACGATGACGCCGAACACGGCGTGCTCGCTGATCAGCGGAAGCACCTGGGTGACCTCGACGCGCGAGCTCCCCGTGACCACGGCGCGCGGTTCGTGGCGGGTTCGAGCGATCAGCTCCCGAACGCCCGGCAGCACCGTGACGCCGTGCTCGGCGAACACGTCCTCCCGCATCATCGCGGTCCGCGCGATGACCTCCTCGCGGTTCCACGTCAGCTGTGGGTAGCGCTCGACCAGACGATCGTAGATCGCCATCCACGACCGGCCGACGACGTAATCACGATCCGACTGCTCGATCGCGATCCCCTGCCCGGCGAGCAGCGCGCGGGCCATCGCCTCGCCGGACTGGCGCTCCGAGTCGACAAGCGTGCCGTCGAGGTCGAACAGGAAGCCGCGAATCACTCCGCGGCTTATATCAGAATCTATCCAGCGGCCGGTACACGGGGTTGCGCGCCTCGGATCATCGGGCGTAACCAAACCTGCAAGGCCCGCCACTGTGCTCGTGTCATGCTGACCATGGAGTCGTCGATGCGCCGTTTGTTTTCTGTTGTCATCTCCGTTGTCCTCGCACCTGGCTTCGTCCTCGGCGCGGGTGGGTGCACCAGCCGGGCCGGGAAGTCGGTCGCGCTCTACGAGGCCGGCGACTTCGCAGGTGCTGCGCGCGCCGCGGACGAGGGCCTGGCCCGCCATCCCGGAGACGATGACCTGTGGCGAATGCGGCTCCGGGCAGCGCTCGCCCAGGGTGACGGAGCCAGCATCGCCAGGAGCTACGCGGCGTATCACCAGCAGCGCGGCGGTGATGACAAGGAGCTCCTCCGCGATCTCTCCGTTGCGACCCTGGGCCAGGCGCTCGCCTCGCCGTCCGCCAAGCTCAAGATCTCCGCGATCCAGGCCGTGCAGGCCGCGGAGCTCGAGGTGCTCGCCGAGCAAGTCACCGACCGCATGG
>JACCQV010000161.1 GCA_013813945.1 Deltaproteobacteria bacterium
TCCTTCCGCTGATCGTGTTCGGCGGCGGCTTCACCGGCCTGGTCGGCGGCGTGTTCCTCCAGTGGTGGATGAACGCGTACAACTGGCCGTGGAACATCTCCGGTAAGCCGGCATGGTCGATCCCGGCGAACGTCCCGATCGCGTTCGAGGCGACGATCTTGTTCTCGGTCTTCGCGTCGTTCTTCGGGATGTGGATCCTCAACAAGCTGCCGCAGGTCTGGCATCCGTTCTTCCGCAGCGATCGGTTCGCCCGCGTCACCGATGACGCGTTCGTCCTCGGCATCGAGTCCAAGGATCGGCGGTTCGACGCGGTCGCCACGCGCAAGCTCCTCCAGGACGCCGGCGCGATCGCGGTCGAGGACGTCTACCTGGATCCCGATCCCGCGAACAAGCAGATGCCCAAGTGGATCGTTGCCTTCATCGTCGCGAGCACTGCGTTCGCGCTGATCCCGTTCGCGATCGCCGCAAAGGCGCGCAACTCGCACGCGAGCGAGCCGCACGTCCACATCTTCTCGGACATGGATTTCCAGCCGAAGTACAAGTCCGACACGTCGATGGACCTGTTCGCGGACGGTCGTGCGAACCGTGGCGAGCTGTCGGGCACCGTCGCCCGCGGCCAGCTCAAGGCGGATGACACGTTCTACCGCGGCATCGAGAACGGCGCGTGGACGCCCAACTTCCCCAAGCAGCTCGAGATCAACGAGGGGCTGATGAAGCGCGGGCAGAACCGCTACAACATCTACTGCTCCGCATGTCACGGCTTCGATGGCCGCGGCAACGGATCGGTGCCGCAGCGGGTCGCCGTGCTCGGTGGAGCCTGGCAGGCGCGTAACCTCGTCGAGGCCGGCGGAACCACGGTGACGATGCCGAACGGCCAGCTGTTCAACACGATCTCGAACGGGTTCAACACGATGATGGGCTACGCGACCCAGATCACCCACGCAGACCGGTGGGCCATTGTTCTCTACGTGCGGGCGCTCCAGCGATCGCAGAACTCGTCTCTCGAGGACGTCCCACCCGACCAGCGTGGGTCGATCCGCTAGGCGGAGGAGATCATCATGAGCATTCTCCAGAAAACATTGCGCCCCGACGAGAAGATCAAGGCCGGCAAGCTCGGCTCGACTCTCTCGAAGGCCGGTCTTGGAATCGCGGTCCTCTTCCTTGGACTGTCGATCATTCTCACGGTGATGGGCACCGCCACCGGTGGCCACGAGAGCAAGTGGGCGCGGTTCTTCCACGCTTACGTCATCGGCTGGGCCTACATCTTCAGCATCTCGGTCGCGATGCTGTGGATCGTCATGCTGCACCACCTGGTACGCGGACGCTGGCTCACGGCGGTGCGTCGGATCTGCGAGGCGATGGCGGGCGCGTTCCCGATCATCTTCATCGCGGGGCTCGGCTTTGTCATTCCGCTGGTCGCCGGATACCAGGACCTCTACTACTGGGCGCACCCCGATGCGCACAACCACGACCTCAACCACCACCTGCTCCACAAGCTGAGCTGGCTCTCGCCGAACTTCTTCGCCATCCGGTACGTGATCTACGGCGTTGGCTTCAGCGCGCTTGCGGCGTACTTCGCGAAGAAGTCACGCGACCAGGACGAGAGCGGCGATCCCAAGATCTCCGAGACGCTGCGGATCGCATCCGCTCCGGCGATGATCCTGTTCTCGCTCCTCGTCTCGATGGCCGCGTTCGACATCCTGATGTCGTTCGCACCGAAGTGGTACTCGACGATCTACGGCGTCAACTTCTGGGGCAGCGCCTGCGTCGGTGGCTTCGCCGCTCTCGCGCTGATCACCCTCGGCGTCCAGCGCACCGGCCGCCTCACCCACGCGATCAACGCGGAGCACTACCACGACATCGGCAAGTGGATGTTCGCGTTCACGTTCTTCTGGGCATACACCGCGTTCTCGCAGTTCATGCTGCAGTGGTACGGCAACATGCCGGAGGAGACGCACTGGTACAAATACCGGATGTTCGGCGAGTGGCAGTGGGTGTCGATCGCCATGCTCGTCGGCTTCTGGGCGTTCCCGTTCGTGTTCCTGCTGTCGCGGTGGACCAAGCGCATCGTGCCCGCGCTGGTGTTCTTCAGCGTCTGGCAGCTCGTGTTCCACTGGCTCGACCTCTACTGGAACGTGATGCCGAGCTACCAGTGGCAGGTCGCATTCCATGACGGCGCGCGAATCGTCGCGGGGCCGCTCACGGGCAATACCGCGTTCCACCAGGTTGGTTTCTCGCCGGTCGATGTCACCGTGTGGATCGGTCTCGTCGGCGTGTTCCTGCTCGGTCTCGGTAAGAACCTCACCGGCAACCTGATCCCGACCAAGGATCCCACGCTGCCGGCATCGCTGGCCCACGAAGTCCAGTAAGGCCGGAGGAGCGAATCATGTCAGGCCCCAAGCGCAGTCCAGACCAGCTCAACACCATTGGCATCATCGTCATCGGCATCTGCAGTGCCGTGCTCGTCTACGTCTCGATCGTCGCTCTCCAGGCGTTCTACATGAACGACACCTCGGACATCCAGACGATGGCGGACTACGGCGGCAACGACGTGACAGCCCGCACGATCAAGACCTCGCAGATCCAGAACATCAGCGAGTTCGGTGCAAACCCGGCCGCGCCTGGCAAGACGGCGACGTACCGGACGTCGATCGATGTTGCGATGAAGCAGGTCGTCGATGCGGCGAAGGTCGATCCGGCCGCGCTCGTCCCGGTGGTCGGTCGCTCTGACAAGGCCACGGTGCAGCCGGTGTTCGGCCGTCCACCGCCGACCGCGCCGACCACGCCCGCCGACGGTGGTGGCGCTGGATCCGCGGCAGGTACGGGCTCGACGACCGGCGCGGGCACGGGCTCGGCAGCCGGCGCGGGCTCGGCAGCAACTCCGGCGGGCGGCATGGTCGTGCCGCAGACGCCAACGGGCGGGCAGGGCGGTGGCGGATCGCCTGGTACGGCCAAGGCTGCACCAGGTGGATCTCCGTCGCCGGTCGGCGATCGGCCTCCGACGCCCACAGGAACCGGTGGAGCCACGGGTTCCGCAGGGAAAGGCAATGGCCCGTAGGTTTCACATGGCGCGAGTGATCGCGCCTTCGATCGCGGTCGCCGCGATCGTGACCGTCCTCGGCTCGGGGACGGCTTTCGGCGATCCGTACGTCGCGCCGAAGCTGTCTGCGGACTTCGTTCCGCCGACGCACGCGATGTACAAGGGCAACGGGGTCACCGTCGAGGAGAAGCTCGGCGCGCAGGTCCCGCTCGATGCGGCGTTCCGCACCCA
This sequence comes from Deltaproteobacteria bacterium, assembly GCA_013813945.1. GTDB lineage: Bacteria > Myxococcota_A > Polyangia > Haliangiales > Haliangiaceae > JABFXX01. Next base: position 3,272 of record JACCQV010000161.1, read on the forward strand.
GGACGGCGCGCGCGTCACCCTCGGCGAGGTTCTGAAGGGCGAGCTCCCGACGATCCTGACGTTCAACTATTCCGATTGCCCGATGCTGTGCAGCCTGCAGCTCAACGGACTGTCGACCGCGCTGCCTGCGCTCGCGGTACCGACCACGCTGGCCGGCGATGCCAAGCAAGTCGCGTTCAAGCTCGGTACCCAGTTCCGGGTCGTCACCATCGATCTCGAGCCGAGTGAGTCGCTCGACAAGCTCGCGAAGATGCGCGAGCGCTACGTCCACAAGCTACCCGAGGCGCAGCAGGCCGCTGCGCGCGCGGGTTGGACGTTCCTCGCGGCGGAGACGCCAGGCGATGGCGCAGCGATCCGTCGGGTCGCGGAGACCGTCGGCTTCAAGTACGTCTACGTCACGGAGCGCGCCGAGTGGGCCCACCCCGCCGCGCTGATCTTCCTCAGCACCCAGGGCATCGTGACCCGCTACGTCTACGGCATCGAGTTCGACCCGGCAGTGATGCGCGAGTCGATCGTCAAGGCCGGCCTCGCCGAGGCAGCGACGGCGGTCGGGTTCATGAACCGCTGTTATCACTTCGATCCCGCCGCGACGAGTAACGCGCGTTCGGGTGTGCTCGCCCTGCGGGTCGGTGCCGTTGGGTTCCTCGTGCTGCTGGCTTCGGGGTTTGGCGTGTTCCATGTGATGCGCCGGAGCCGACGCGACCCGGGCCAAAAATGGAGGGCGCCGGATTTACTCCGGCGACCGGGAGAGTCATGAAGCCTGTCCGTCGTACAAGCATTCTTCGTCCGATCATCACCATCTTGATGGTGTCTGCGCTCGCAGCACTCGCGGTCATCAAGATGTTCAGCCCTGCCGCGCAGGCGCAACCTGTGCCGGCGCAGTCGCCGTCGCCGCAAACGGCACCACAACCCGCGCCGAACCCGAACGCAGAAGGCGCGCCGACCTCGGGGGGAGCGCAATCCGGGGTCACGCCGCCGGTCGTCACGCAGCCGAACCCCGGTTCGACAGGCGCGGGCCCCGCAACGAACGCAGATGGCGGCAAGGGAACCGGGGCGGCGGCTGGCGCGCCCGCACCCGCAGCAACGGGCGACGCCGAGCAGCCCTGGTACGTGAAGCTCGTCAACAAGCCGGTCCAGGACTTCGAGGGCGGCAACTTCTGGATGCCCAAGTACGTCAACTCGGTCACCGACTCGTCGGACATGATGTACATGTCCGTCCTCGCGCTGTCCGCGTTCTTCTTCTTCGCGATCGCCGGCGCCGTGATCTACCTGACGTGGCGCTACCGGCATCGCCCGGGTCACAAGGCCGAGCCAAGCGCCTCGCACAACGACGCGCTCGAGATCACGTGGACGATCATCCCGACCATCATCACCGTGTTCCTGTTCTATTACGGCTGGCGCTCGTACATCCACATCGTCACGCCGCCGCAGAAGGCGGTCGAGATCAACGTTCAGGCGATGCAGTGGGCGTGGAGCTTCCGGCACCACAACGGCGTCGAGGATTCGGATCTCCACGTGCCGGTCGGGACGCCCGTACGTCTCGTGATGACCTCGCGCGACGTGCTGCACGCGTTCTACGTGCCAGCGCTGCGCACCAAGCAGGACATCATCCCGCGCCGCTACACGTACGTCTGGTTCAACGCGACGAAGCCGGGCACGTACCGGCTCCATTGTGCGGAGTACTGCGGCACGAACCACTCGCAGATGGGTGTCACGGGACCGACGCCCGAGTGGCCCAACGGTCGCAGGGCCGTGATCGTCGTCCACGAGTCCGGCGGCTACGAGCGCTATCTCTCGGACATGTCCGCGGGCGATCCGAGTGCGACCCCCGAGCAGCGCGGCGCCGCGCTCTACGACAAGAAGGGCTGCGTCGCGTGTCACACGACCGATGGCGCGGCGAAGGTCGGCCCGTCGTTCAAAGGCGCGTTCGGAACGGACATCACGCTGGCCGATGGCTCGAAGGTCAAGGTCGACGAGAACTACATCCGCGAGTCGCTGCTGTATCCGCAGGCCAAGTCCCGTCCTGGCTTCCCGCCCACGATGCCCTCGTTCGAGGGGCAGCTCAAAGAACAAGAGATCGAAGGCCTGATCGCCTTCATCAAGTCGCTCAAGTAGGAACCCCATGGCGACCAAAACAACCACCGTACGGAACGACGGGCCCGTCAACGAGCCCGACTACCTGAACGTCACCAAGGGTCTGAAGAGCTGGCTGTTCACGCTCGATCACAAGCGGATCGGGCTGATGTACCTGTTCGGGATCCTCGGCGCGCTGATCGTCGGCGGCGTGTTCGCGCTGCTGATCCGCACCGAGCTCTGGGCGTCGGGCAAGCAGCTGATCGATCAGGACACCTACAACAAGTTCTTCACGCTGCACGGCGCCGTGATGGTGTTCCTCGTCATCATCCCCGGCATCCCGGCCGCGCTCGGCAACATCATCATGCCGATCCAGCTCGGCGCGCCGGACGTCGCGTTCCCGCGGTTAAACCTCGCGTCGTTCTATCTGTGGTGCTCGGGCGCGCTGTTGCTGATCATCGCGATCCCGTTCGGCGGCCTCGACACGGGCTGGACCCTGTACACGCCGTACAGCCTCAAGTCACAGACACCCGTCCTGATGGCGGTGTGCGGCGTCTTCCTGCTCGGGTTCTCGTCGATCTTCACGGGCCTGAACTTCCTCGTCACGATCCACAAGTTCCGCCCGCAGGGCATGTCGTGGTTCCAGATGCCGCTCAACATCTGGGCGATCTACGCGACCGCGATCATGCAGGTCCTCGCGACGCCGATTCTCGGCATCACCGTGCTGCTACTCGCGGTCGAGCGGTTCGCGAACATCGGCATCTTCGATCCGACGCTCGGCGGCGATCCGGTGCTGTTCCAGCAC
>JACCQV010000177.1 GCA_013813945.1 Deltaproteobacteria bacterium
ATCGTGTTCCATGACTCGGTCTACGATCCGCACGCGAAGGACAACGAGGCCCGCTCCGCCGCGTACGCGCGCCGACACGGCGCGAGCGCTCGCGTCGCCGAGCTCATCCTGCTGACCGCGGGGCACGGTGACCTGACGCCCAACGACGTCGATCGCGACGCGGCGCACTTTCACGACTGTGACACCGCGATCTTCGGCGCGTCCGAAGCCGAGTTCGATGCCTACGATGCGGCGATCGCGCAGGAGTTCGCGGCCGTGCCGACGCCAACGTTCGCGAGTGGTCGGCGCCGGTTTCTGGTCGGGATGCTCGGGCGCCCCCGGATCTTTCTGTCGGACCTGTTCCACAAGCGGTTCGACGCGGCCGCCCGCGCCAACGTCGCCCGGACGATCGCGCGCTACTGACCAACCGAGGCCGGTGCCTCGGAGCGCACGACCTTGGTGCCCGCGCGCTCGACGAGAAGTGCAAACGCGGCCGCGACCTCGGCGGTGTCTCGCCCTTCGAGCGTGACCAGCACACGGAAGTCCTTCTCGGCGAACCGCGGATACGAGCCGATCTTCACGCTCGGGTGTGCCGCCACGACGTTGTCGAGATCCTTCGCGATCTGCCCCTCGTCGGCATCGATGTAGACGCGCGCGATGGTCACGGTCTCGGTGCGGAACCGATCGCGGATATCGACGAACTTGCGGCGAAACAGCGTCGGCACGCCGGGCAGGATGTAGACGTTGCGATACGCGACCACGGGCCACACCTGGTCCTTGCCGTAGACGAGCTCGGCACCCGCAGGCACGTCAGCGAGGCGCAGGTTCGGCTCCGCCAGGCGGTCTCCCCAGTACGCGCGCACGCGTTGCTCGAGCACGGGCTCGCGGATGACTGTCGTTCCGAACGCCAGCGCGATGGCCTCCATCGTGACGTCATCGTGGGTCGGTCCCACACCGCCGGACGTGAAGACGTGATCGAACTTCGCAGCCTGTTCGCGCACGGTCGCGGCGATGTCGTCGCGGTCATCCGGGATCACGGTGATCCGCTTGAGATCCACGCCGAGCGCACGCAGCTCTCCGATCAAGAACGCGGCATTTTCTTCGACGAACTTCCCCGACAGGATCTCGTCGCCGATGATAACGATCGCCGCGGTCGGCATGTCAGCGGCGCATCGTGCGCACGAGTCCGACCGCTGCGCCGAGCAAGAGGCCTACGCCCACGACGGCGACCCACAGCACGGAGCGCTGCTCGGGCAGCCGCTCGGGCTCGGAGGCGACCATGCTCGAAGCCGCTCCTGTCGCGGCGACCTGGACCGGGGCGACCGGCGGTGCGTCGAGCGGGATCGAGCCCTCGGTCCACGACGTGGTCTCGATCGTCGTTCCGTCCGCACGGACGCCGGTGATCTCGAGCCGGTTGCCGGTCACCGTCACGCGGAGGTAGTGGTGGACGCGCTCGAACTTCTTCACCGCCTCGAGATCGGCCGCGCTCGACTTGGGCCGGCGCGGGTACAGCGGAGCGCCGCCACCACCAGAGATGAAGTAGCGGATGCCGTTGTGCTCCGCGCGCGAGTAGACGTGATCGTGGCCAGAGAACACGGCAGAGACTTGATACTTCTCGAATAGCGGGGTCCAGCGTTCGCGCAGATCGCGATTGCCGCCGTGCAGCGAGATCGAGAACGGCGGGTGGTGCATCACGATGAAGATGTGCCGCACCGCTGAATCCTGGCGCGCGGCGACCAGCTCGCGCTCGATCCACGCCGTCTGATCCGTGAGCGCGAAGCTGTACTCGTTGGAGTCGAGGATGAGAAACCGCGAGGTCGCGTAGCTGAACGCGTAGTAGCGCTCGTTCTCTCCACCATTCTCGGGGACCGAGAAGTACGAGCGATAGACGTCGGCCGTGCGCCCGCGCCCCTGGCGATCATGATTTCCGACCGCGGGAAAATAGACGTTGTCGCGGAGCAGCTGGTTCTCGACGTCGAAGAACTGCTGCCACTGATCCTGGCGATGGCCCTCGTCGACCATGTCGCCGGTGCCGAGCACGAAGTCCGGGACTTCCT
>JACCQV010000185.1 GCA_013813945.1 Deltaproteobacteria bacterium
CTCGTGTTCATGGACTTCGCGATGGGGCCTGGCCACAAGGATGGAGCGACCGCGATCGCCTTCCTGCGGTCATCCGGGTTCTCGGGCAGCATCATCGGGATCTCGAGTGACCCCGGGGCGAACTCGGCGATGCGGACGGCCGGCGCCAACGACGCGCTTGCGGACAAGGCGCACCTGACGTCGTATCTCGTGCACCTCGGCGCGAAGCACCTCGCCGCGACCTAGCGCCTCGGAGGCTCCAGCACCGTCACCTCGGAGGTGACACATCCGCGGATCCTCGACCGGATCTCGCGAGCTTGGCCGTGGCACGGCCGGTGCTCTTCTCGTCGAGCATGGGGACTCGCACGCTCGTGTGGATGATTGCGTTGCTGATCGGCTGCGTCACCGAGGTGGAGCCGGTCGGTGGTGACGGCGGCGAGGAGGACAACGGGGATGGCGGTGGCAGTGGTGGCGGCGGCGGTGGGGGTGGCGCAACCCCTCGGGGCTCCGGCGGCACGGGCGGTGCACTCGGCAACTCGCTGGGACCGTGTCCCGACTGCCGGGTTCACGTACCCGCGAGCTACACGCCGGGCACTCCGATGCCGCTCCTCGTCGCGCTGCACGGTGACGAGGGACGCGATTTCGGGCGCGCCTCCGCGACGCAGGGCGTGATCAACAGCTGGAAGGCCGCTGCGGATCAGCAGGGCTACATCGTCTTTGCTCCGGCGTGTCCGGCCTCTGCGGGCTGCAACGGCGCATGGAGCGACTGGCTCGCGGCGCAATCGTATCGCCTGACACCCGCGACACTGGCGTGGCTCGATGCACAGGTCGATGCGATCGAGGCCATGTACAACGTCGAGCTCGATCGCGAGATGCTCGCTGGCTACTCGGGCGGAGCGTACTGGCTCGGCTACTACGCGCAGGCTCGTGGCGATCGCTTCGCGGGTGTGGCGATGGTCGCCGGCGGAATGCCCGCGTACACGGCGAACCACGGCTGCCCGGTGTGCAAGATCCCGGGCTACTTCCTCGGCGGCAACATGGACTTCCGCACGCAGCAGATGTCCGACACCGCGAACGCGTTCGACCGCTGCGGCGAGGAGATCCGGACCGACCTCATCGCAGGTGGTACGCACCAGTCGACGATCGCCAGCCTCGGCAGCGGCAAGGCGCTCGAGATCCTGACGTGGCTCGACGCGCGACCGCTCTCGTGCCCGTGATCAGGTCGCGAACGGCAGGCCGCCGATGAAATCGGTCTTGCCGAGCGGAACGCCGTTGTGGCGGAGGATCGAGTACGCGGTCGTCAGGTGAAAGTGGAAGTTCGGCAGTGCGTAGTAGTCGAGGTAATCGCCCCCGCGTAGTGCCTTGCCGCCCATCCACTGGTGCGAGACCTTGCGCTCCTCGGCGCCGTTGAAGTCCTCGCGCTTGAACGTGGCGAGGTAGTCCGAGACCGTGCGAATCCGCTGGCGCAGCTCCGCGATCGTCTTCTCGGTGTCGGGGTGCGACGGGCCGTCCTTGCCGGCGAGCTTGGCGCAGGTCCACTTCGCCTGGTCGCAGGCGCCCTGCACCTGTGCGACGAGGGCGTGTTGATCGGGTGCGAGGCGGGCGGTCGTCAGAACCTCGGGATCGAACTTCTTCTGCTCGGCGTAGGCGACAGTCTTGTCGAACCACGCCTCGACGTTCTTGAGGTACTTCGTGAAGATGGGAACGGTCGCGTCGTAGAGGTTCATGCGGCGAGACTAGCTCACCGCGGCCAAGAATGGAGCGGGGGCGGGTTTATCCCGACCCGCGGGGTAAGACGGTGACAACCACCGGGCGATGATCGGACGCTCCCGCGTCGATGACGCGCGCGTCCTTCGCCGACAGGTTGCCGTCGATCATGATGTGATCGATGTCGAGGGAGAGCAGCGACCTGCGCTGGCCGTCCATGACGGTCTCGTAGTGCCACGTCGTCGGGCCCTCGGTGGTCACCCGCGTCATGCCATGCCGCGCGAGGTACGCGATCGCCTTGCCGTCCGGTGGATCATTGAAGTCGCCTGCGACGATCGTCGGGATGTCGTACTGGATCTTTTGCCAGTACGCGGCGATCTCGCGGCGACGAATCGGCGGGGTCGTGTGCCAGCCACGGACCCACGAGCCCTCGTCGAGGTTGGGGCGCAGGTGCACGTTGAGAATCTGCAGCGGGCCGAACGGACCATCGATGATCAGGCGCGATGCCGGGAACCAGCCTCCGCGCGGCGGCGACCACAGGTCCTCGGACTTGATCGGATGCTTCGAGAGCACGGCGAGCCCACCCGCGGCGCGCGCCTGCACCTGATAGCTGCGGTGCGGGTACTGCTTCGAGAACCGTGCCTCGAGATCACGGCGCCAGTCGCTGGTGATCTCCTGGAGCAGGACGATGTCGGCGTCCTCCCTCGCGATCGCGTCGGCCGTTGCCTTGTGATCGCGGTTGCCGAAGTTGAGGTTGTACGTCATCAGCCGAATCGACTTCGTCGATGCCGCGGGCGACGGGCTCACGACGAGAGCCATGAGGACAAGAGCGAGGAGAGGAAGCCAGCGCACTGGCAAACAGGATGACCGAGATCCTCGTCGATGCCATGAGGCGTTCACCGAGACGGAGATCCTCGTAGGCGTTGCGTGCTAGCTTGCGACCGTGCCGATTCCGGTCGAACGTCGACGGAGCTTCCTCGCTCGCCAGGTGGCGACGATGGCGCTCTCGCAGGTCCAGGTCGACACACCGATGGCACTCGTACGCGCGGCCGCGTGGAGCAATTCGCTCGCGCGCATGGGTGTACATCTCCCACTCTTCGTCATCCATGACATCGGCGTGATGCTGTCGATGACGCGCGGCGCAGGTGGTTACGTGATCCGCGCTCGCGAGGCACAGCTCGCCCGGATCCAGCTGCCGCCGAACATGAAGCCGCTGCTCGACAAGTACCGCCGGCTGCTCGAGAACGTCGCGGCGTCCGAGGTCACCGAGCGGCTCGCTGGCCTCCGCCTGCGCGACGAGATGGTCGCCGTGCTGCTGTCGCGGATCCTCGGCGACACGTTCAACCGCTGGCGCGATCGCAGCAAGAGCGCAGGGGCCGAGCCACTGCCGCTCGACCTCGGCATTCTCGGTGAAATCGATTACGCCGATCACTTCCGCGACTTCGATCCGCGCAGCCTGTGGGGCTTCATCGAGCACATCGACGCGCAGTCGATGCACATCTACACGCAGGTCGAGCTGATCGACCTCGACACCGTGCGCCTGCTCGGCCTGTTCAAGGAAGACAGCGCATCGGGCTCCGAGGCACTCGGCGGCGCGATCGATCTGGTGGATCTGTTCTCGGCCCTCGGATCGCCCGAGGCAAACGATGTCGCGAACTTCTCGCTCGATCTGCTGCCGAGCGTCCTCGAGACCCGGCGCTCGACCGGATCGCAGACGTTCGCGGTAGACGGCTATGCGTCGATCGAGCGCAAGGGCAACATCGACTCGCTCGTGCTGTCCGAGCTCGCATACGACCGCGAGATCTTCGAGCAGAAGGTCGTCGACAACGAGCTGCTGTACTACGGCCGCGAGAAGCAGCGCGAGGACGAGCGCCGTCTGCAGTACATCCTGATCGACTGCTCCGCGTCGATGCGCGGTCAGCGCCAGGTGTTCGCCCGCGGCCTCGCGCTCGCGCTGATCAAGAAGCTCACGCTCGAGGGCGATGAGATCTGGGTGCGGTTCTTCGACTCGCGCTTGCACGAGACGATCAAGATCGGCCGCTCGGGACAGGTCCCGGTGCCCTATTTGCTGAGCTTCCGCTCGGAGCGTGGTCGCAACTACGGCAAGGTGTTCCGCCAGCTGCTCGTCGAGGTCACCCGGCTCCGCCGCGAGCAGAAGCGCCGCGTCGTGCTGTACACGCTCACGCACGGCCAGTGTCACATCGAGCCCGAGCTGATCAGCGCGCTCAAGCTGCAGGCATTCCTCTATGGCATCATCGTGTTGCCCTCGAGCGACCAGCTCCCCGAGTTCGTCCCGCTCCTCGATCGCCAGCAGATCGTGTCGGGCGACGTGCTCACGAACCGGGCCGAACGGCAGCGGCGCGCACTCGACATCGTCGGGGACGCGACCAAGACGCGCAAGGCGCAGTCCGAGTCGCCGCCCACCACGGATCCTGCGATCAGCCGGCGCATGAACGTGGTGAAGGGCTAGCGAGTGGCGCGCAGGACGTTCAACTCGATCGAGTCGACCGCGGACCAGGCGGAAGCACTGGTCCAGCAGGGTCGATGGGGCGAGGCCGAGCGGCACTACCGCGAGCTGATCGGCCAGACCCACGTCATCAACTACGAGTACGACGACTGGTTGCGCCGGCTCGGCGAGATCTATCGCCACCTGAACCGGGGCCGCGAGGCATCGTTCGTCTACCTCTACCTCCACTACTTCGACATGGCGCGCGGTCAGCTCGTCGGCGACGAGCACATCGGGCTGCGCGCGCGGCTCGCGGAGATCGAGAAGAAGTGGACCGAGGCGGCGCAGCTCTACAAGCAGGCGAAGCTGCCGGTGCATGCCGCCGTGGCGTTCGAGCGTGCGAAGCAGTACACGGAGGCGACCGCGGCCTGGAAGGCGCTCGTCCACACCGCGGGGCTCGGGCATCGGCCGTACGAGGCGGCGCTGATCCACTTCAACTACGGGCCCGCGGCCGTCCGGCT
>JACCQV010000190.1 GCA_013813945.1 Deltaproteobacteria bacterium
CATGATCTCGCCGGAACGCGAGCGTGTGATCGATCGGACGCTCGGTCGCCGGCAGGTGACTGCGCGGAGCCAGCGTGGTGACGCGATCGATGCGGGCGCTGTGGCAGGTCTCGCAGACGCGCACCCGCATCTCGTTCGGCGTCCGGGCACTGTCGTCGTGGCAGGTGACGCAGCTCGTGATCCGCGGCGGTGCGTGATCCGTGTAGCCGGTCGCCTTCGCGGTCTGCGTGTGACAGGTATCGCAGCGGATCGCGGCCCCCTTCCGATCCTGCCGGTGACGCTCGTGATCGAAGTGGAGGTCGTCACGGATCAGCCGCGACCGCGTCCGTTCGTGGGCGCCCGGCTGATGGCATCCCGCGCAGTCGTCCATCCGCGGTGCTTTGTCGCCGAGGCCCGCCTCCGCGGCGTGACAGCGCGCGCACGTATCGTGATCGGGGCGGGCCTTCTTGCCGTCGCGTTCGTGGCAGTCCGCGCAACCGACGTGAAACCCCACGCGCGCCTCGAGTAGCCCCGCGTCGAGGTGGCGCTTGTGCGAGAACCGCGACGGCTGCGCCTGCCAGGCGTCCTCGACCGGATAGGGCTTGAGCGGCGCGCTCAGTGGCTGCGGGACGATCTTGGTGTGGCAGACCTGGCAGAGCTGGCCGGGCGGCGCGAGGAAGTCCTTGCGATGGCAGGCTCCGTCATCGCAGGGCCGGTGATCATCCGCGCCCGGTCGCGCATCGCTGCGATGGCAGCCGCTACACGGCAGCTGGCCGTGCTGTTCGTGCGAGAGCCGCGACGGGTCCGCCGGAGGAAGCGGGACGTCCGCGGTCCGCGGCGGTGCGCACGCCGCGACCCAAATGATCAATGCGATCAGTAGGCGTCTCATCCCCGACGGCCGACGCTAGCACGAGGATCGAGGCATCAAGGCACCCGCGGCCGCGTCGTCGCGATCGCGCAGATCGACATGCGGGCGCTCCGGCGTCATCGCGCGCCGACCCACCACGCGCCGCGATGGTGCGTCCGGGCGCCACCACAGGATGGCAAACGCCTTGGTGCTCGGCGGGGTGTAGACGACGATCAGCTGCTCGCCAGGCAGCTCCTCGGGAATCGCGGAGAGCGTGCAGTGCACGATGATCTCCCCACCGGGCGCCACGCTCCGGCGAGCGGCCGACCACAGGCGCACGAAGAAACCGGCGTCGGCGCTACGCCACACCGCCGCATCCGGCTCGTCGGGAATCGGTGCGTTGCAGGTGACGAGCTCCGCGCTCCCCCAGTCGTCGAGGACATCGCCGCGCTCGATGCGGAGGTGCTCGATGCCCGACAGGCCGGCTCCGAGGCGAGCGTGCTCGACGGCACGCGGGTTGATGTCGACGCCGACGATCGCCGTCGCGAGCTCGGGGCGGGCGAGCGGGGCGAACGCCGAACCGCAACCGAGATCGAGCCACCGCGAGCGCCGGCCGGGTGGCAGGGCACGCGCGAGGTGGACGCTGGAGTCGTCGGGCCAGCACACGAGCTCGACGCCGTCGTCACACTCGGCGCGATCGCAGACCAGCAAGGACGCGCCGAGCGGCACGATCGCGACGCGTGCGCGCACTCGATCTTCGATCGTCTCGACGAGCCCGGCCGCGACGAGCTCATCGATCGGCAGCCTGCGAACGCGGTCGAGCGGCAGCTCGGCGCCCGCGACAAGTAGCGCGAGGCCGGACGCGGCGGGAACCGGATCGCGCGCGGACAGATCCGAGACCTTCCACGGCAGCGACGAGATCCGATCGGTGCCGGACCACGCAGCCAGCGCGCGCGGGGTCAGGCCCGCGGCGACGAGCCGCTGGCCCAGGGCGCGCAGGTCGCTCATGGAGACGGTGCCGTGACCGGCGGCGCCTGGAGATAGGCCCGCGCGAGGTCGTATTCGGCATCGAGCACGACCTGCGCCGCGACCACCTGCTCGAGCAGCTTCTTGCGACCCGCGGGGGTCGCGGCGTCGGGATGGAAACCGAGCACGGCTCCGTAGAACGCGAGCTCGGCACGCCGCGGTCCGGTGGTTGCGGCCGCGCGCAAGACGTCGAACGAAAGCCTGCCCGTCGCCGTGCGCGCGAGCAGCTCGTACCAGGTGTCGCCATGGCGACTCGCGAGGTACTCGGCCGCGAGGCGATCGAGGGGCTCGCCGCGGCGCTTCGCCTCGCCCGCGATCCACAGCGTCATGTAGACCTTGTAAAAGTCGCTTGCTCCGGCGCCGAGGCCACGATGGTAGGTCTCGATCGCATCGCGATAGCGGCCCGCCTCGATCAAGAACGCGACCGCACCCGCCGAGATTGCGGGAGAGTCCGGATCCCGCTCGACGGCATCCATCACGCTGTCGATCGCCTTCTCCGCGTGCTCGGCGTTCTCGCTCGGCTTGTCGAACGCAAACTTGCCGAGCCACCACATGATCCGTCCGACGTCGAGCGCGCGCTCGGCGGCGACCGTTCGCGGCAGATCCTTGCTCTCGCCGAGCGACGCCCACGAGCGCAGCGCATCGAGGTAGTGCGTCGCTGCCTCGGGATGCCGGCCCGCTCCGCGCAGTGCGTCCCCGGACAGCCGCTGGAGCTTGGCGCGCCGGTAGCGATCGCCGGTCGTCTGGTCGCTGAGCAGCGCCATCCCGGTCGTGGCCCACTGCTGCGCCGCCGCGAACTTGTCGGTCTGGACCTCGATCACCGTGAGCGTCTCGTAGGCATCGATCGACGGGGCACGCTCGAGCGATGCCGTCAGCGCCTGCCTCGCATCGGCGAGGAGGCCCTGACTCGCGAGCCCGTGCCCGAGCGCCGACTCTGCGATCGCCGCGGTCTGCTGCCAGACCGTGTGCGGGTTCTGCCGCGCTTCCTTGCTCGTGAACACGAGCACGCCCCGCCATGCTTCCTGCGCGGCGGTCGGTCGGCCCGCCGAGGCGAGCCTGCCGATCCGATCGCCATACAACCGGCCGAGCCGCAGCGCAGTGGCGGTGTCGACCTCGGTCGTCCCGGCGAGCGCGGCCTCGTACAGCACGATCGCCTGCTCGACCCGGCCGAGCACACGAGCGTCGTTCCCCGCAGAGACCAGCAGCTCCACGTGCTCTGGATGCTTCACCAGGCCGGCGAGCCCGACAGCCAGTGCCGCCGCCGGATCCGCGGTCTGCTCGTGGTTTCGCAGGGACGACGCGAGAGCGATGAACGCCTCCGCCGTCGGGTTCTCCGCGACGACCTCCGCGCGCGCTGCGAGCTCGCGATCGAGGCCGAAGTTGCCCCGCAGGCGCGACAGGTGCGCGTGGATCTCTGCCGTGCGGCCCGCGCGGGCGAGCACGATTGCGATCCGGCGCGAGGTCGCGAGGATGTCGTGGTGCGCGCGCACCAGCTCCATCGACGCGCCTTGCTTGTCGATC
>JACCQV010000196.1 GCA_013813945.1 Deltaproteobacteria bacterium
GCGCGCACGGGACACCGCCCGGAATCGCGCCGGTGGTGGCGGTGAAATTGAGGAGGCCGTTGATCAAACAGGTGCCATGGAAGATCGCCTTGAGGACGGTCTTGGCCTCGGCGGTGATCGCCGCCACGGCCGAGGCCGGAGCGCCCGCGAACGACGGCGCCGTTGCGTTGTAGCCCTCGAGGAACGCGGGCGTGATGAGCAGTGCCTCGGCGATGCCGGGGCGAGCGAGGTGCTCGATCTGACGATAGGTAATAGACGTGTTCGGAACACACACGCCATTCATTGCCGTCGAGCCGGTGGGGCAGGCCATGGGCACGCACATGGTGCCCATGAGCATGGTCCCGGTCGCGCACGTGACGGGGGTACCCGCCACGCACTCGCCGTTGACTTCCATGGTTCCCGCGCCGCACTCGAGGGTGGCCGGAACCGGAGCGTCGTCGCCGCACGCAGCGGCAGAGACAGCAATGAGAAGCGCAAACGCGCCGCGACAGAGGTTGTTCGAGAGCGACATGTTACTTGACCTCCTTCACCGAGATCGTGGACCAGGTGTCGAAGATCGTGCCTCCGAGCGCCGCGATCGGGATGTTGATCGCGATCGAGGTGATGTTGTGATTCTTGGTGAAGTCCGGTGCGCAGTTGCGCGGATTCCACAGGTTGACCTCATCGCCGTCGAGCTCGGGAGTGCCACCCGCGGCCACGATGCCACCGAGGAACGCATCGCCTTCGCAGTTGGGACCGGGGTACACGGACGGAGCTGCGTTTCCAACACCGCCTGCACCGCCGAAGAAGCGCTGGGCGAGGAAGTCGCGGACCTGGAAGAAGCGCTTGACGTCGAAGTGGAAGCCGTCGGAGCGCATGCCAACGAAGTACCGGATGCCGGTGAACGTGCCGATCGTCGTGGTGTTCACGACGAGAGCACTGTTGCCCTCCGAACCCGCGAAGCTCGTGCTGACGCCGGTGTGGGTGCCGACGACAGTCGTCCCGCCCGACAGCACGGTCAGCGTGATCGGCTGGGTGCCGGCGGCGGTCGCGGCGCCTGCCTCGACGCGGAAGATGAAATCCTCGGCGGTGTTCGAGGCCGCAAGGCGGTTTGCCACCTTGGTGACGTGGAACTCGTACCGGGCATTCTCGCTCAGGTAGTACTGCCGTTGCGGCAGAGAGCGCGGGTTGACGTACATGAGCAAGCTCAGCTCCGTCCCCGTCTTGAATGCGTAGTGGTCGGTCAGGTTCAGCGCGCGACCCTTGAGGTCGATCTCGCCGTCATCGTGATCCGACGCCTCCACCAGGTGAGAGCTCCCCGCCATCACCGCGAGGGCGAGGACGGATCCAGCAGCTAACAATTTCGTGACCTTCATATGTGAGTTCCTCCTCGAATAAGCGGTGCAGTGTGGGTCGGGGACCACGCGCATGAGCGCGCAGATCGATTCGCGATTTATGGGTTCCCTGACTCTCTCTACGACTCGCAACGGCAGCCGGATCGACCTCGATCCATCGAAACCGACGATCCCATCGTCCCGAGAGGCAATCCAGTAAGTTAGGCAATCATTTTTTTCGCACTAGCTAGCTGAACACGACCCGTGGACCGGATGGGCCAATCGCGCGTACAGAGTCTAAACGTGCGATACGCCAGATCGATCACGCTCGTCGCCGCCGTCGGTGTGGCGCTCGCGCTCGTCGTCGTGCTGCGAGCGCAACGCGAGCCTCACGCGGTGCTCGCGATCCGCAGCGAGCTGACGCCGGATCTGGCGACGGCTCGCTATCGGTTCTCGCCGGTACCGGGCGACGCGGATGTTTCGGGGATGATCGCGCAGCTCGAGGAGCGAGTGAACAGTTCGCTCGAGAAGATGCCGACGCGCAACGGAGCCGGCCTCGTGCTCGCGAAGATCGCAACGCGCAGCACCGGTTTCGCGAGGCGATCGTGCTCGCCACGGCGAGCGCCCCGACCGCACCGAAATCATCGCGCGCTACCTGGGTCGTGATCTCCGGGCTCGGCGCCGCCGCGTTCTGCGCCATACTGCTGCGATGGCGGCGACGCACGACTTCGACTACGTAGTTGTCGGGTCAGGATTCGGCGGCAGCGTCTCTGCATGCCGCCTCGCCGAGAAGGGCTACTCCGTCGGCGTCATCGAGATGGGGAAGCGATGGACGGAGGCCGACTTTCCGAAGACCACGTGGAACCTGCGCAAGTGGCTATGGCGGCCGGGTCTCAAGCTGTTCGGCTTCTACAACATGCGCCCGTTCAAGCACGTCATGATCCTGTGCGGCAACGCGGTCGGCGGTGGCTCGATCACGTACGCGAACACGATGCTCGTTCCGCCTCCGTCGGTGTGGAACGACGGTTCGTGGAAGGGGCTCGCCGACTGGGAGCGCGAGATGCCGGCGCACTACGCGACCGCGCGGCGGATGCTCGGAGTGGCAAAGAACCCGATCCTCGGCGATGCCGACCACATGTTGAAGCGGATGGCGGAGGACCAAGGCTTTGGTCCTTCGTTCTATCAGACCGATGTCGCCGTCTACTTCGGCGCCGAGGGTGACGCTCCCGGAACGCTCCACCCCGATCCGTACTTCGACGGGGAGGGCCCACCGCGCCGGAGCTGCGTCGGCTGCGGCGGTTGCATGGTCGGGTGCCGGTTCAACGCGAAGAACACGCTCGACAAGAACTACCTCTACTTCGCCGAGAAGCGCGGCGCGAAGATCCTGGCGGAGACCCGCGTCGTCGATCTGAAGCCGCTCGGTGCCGCAGACGGCTCCGACGGGTACGAGCTGACCGTCGAGAGCTCGACCGCGTGGTTGTTCAAGCAGCGCCGGACGATCACGGCTCGGCACGTGGTGCTGTCGGCCAGTGCGCTCGGCACGATGGATCTGCTGATGCGCTGCAAGAACTCGCTGCCTGCAGTCTCGGAGCGACTCGGGCATGACGTGCGCACGAACGCCGAGTCGATCGTCGGGGTGCGGTTCCCCGGCAACGAGCACGACATGTCGAAGGGGATCGCGATCGGCTCGGGGATCCACATCGATGACTACACGCACATCGAGGCAGTGCGGTACTCACGCGGCTCTGACGCTCTCGGGCTGATCGCGACGCTGTTCGTCGCGGGCAAGGGGTGGCGCCGGATCTTCGCGTGGCTGTGGAACGGCATGAAGCACCCGATCAAGTTCATCCGTGCGGCATGGCCGTTCGGCTTCGCGCGGCAAACGCTGATCTTCCTCGTGATGCAGACGATCGACGCGACGCTCACGTTCGAGCTGCGCCGCCGCTGGTTCTGGCCGTTCACGCGCTTGCTGTGTTCGGCCGGCATGCGGATCCCGACGAACATCCCGCTCGCAAATGTCTTCACGGAGCGCGCGGCGGCCAAGTTCGGCGGTATCCCGATCACGTCGACCAGCGAGATCCTGTTCGACTTGCCGATGACGGCGCACTGCATCGGTGGCTGCGTGATGGGCAACGACGCCGCACACGGTGTGATCGATGCGCAGCACCGCGTGTTCGGCTATCAGGGTCTCTACGTGATCGACGGTGCCGCGCTCGGCGCGAACCTCGGCGTCAATCCCGGCCTGACGATCACCGCCATGGCCGAGCGGGCCATGACGTTCATCCCGCCCAGGAGTTAGTTGTTCTTCGCTCCCTCGCGGATCCAGACCAGGATCTTGAGGAAGTCCTTGTCGGCCGGGCTCGCGAACGTGATGTTCGGATGCCGATCCGGCGGATCCTCGCGCGAGGGATGCGTCAGCACGAGGCTCGTCTCGGGGGTCACCAGCTTGACGCGCGTGTTGGGACGTTCCTCGACGAGCTCGCGATAGGCGAGGTTGGCGCCGCCGTCGAGGTGCAGACCACCGAGGTCCTTGCCGATGCCGCCGCCCGAGTGGCACGCGATGCAGCCGCGCGCCGAGAAGATCGGGAACACGGTCGCGAGGAACGACACGTTGGTCGGCAGGACCTGTGCACCGTCCGTCACGGTGGCGTCCGCGAGCGTGACCACGCCGGCGTTGATCGGCGAGGTCGCCATCTCGACCGTGGCATTGGCCGGCGCTCCGAGCGCGGCGACGCCAGCGGGGACCTCGAAGAACACCGCCCACCCGGAGGCGGTCGTGGCGGTCGCGGTCGGCAGCGGGTTCAGGTTCGCGTCGAGGAACTTCGGTCCGACGACCCCGCCGGTGATCACGAAGGTGGTCGCCGCGACATTGGCCCTCGGCATGCCGGCGGCGTCGACGGCGCGCACGAACAGCACGCCCCTCGCGGCAGTCGGCGTGACGCCAAACGCGGTCGCGATGCGCGCCAGGAAGGCTTCACTGACCGCGGGGACCGTGACTCCGTCGAGGCTGTCGCCCTCGACTACCACCGTCGAGCTGAACGTCGAGCGGTGTGTAGGTGGCGCACCTGCCAGGACCTGGAATGCGGAGTTTTCCGGGATCCCGGTGATCGTGAACGCCGCCCCTTGCGTGGTCACGCTGGGTCCGCCGAGCAGGCCGGACGTCGACACACTCGCTGTTCCCGTCACCGCAGCCCCTGTCTCGAAGTCGACCACATTTCCCGTCACCGTGAGTGAGCCGCCGAGGGGGCCTTCGGGGGCGTCGTCGCCATCAAAACCGCATGCCGCAAGCGCGGCAATGCCGCATCCCAGGATCATCCGTCGCATGGAGCCTCCTTCGTGACGTTGTGCCGGCGAGTCCATAGTGAGCCAGTTGGACGGTGTAGTCGCAAGTATCTGGGAAGTACCTTTGGTCATTAGCTTCTTGACCACCGGCGACCCCGTGCATCACGCTTGAGCAAGTGGGAACTGTCGGGGGCTCGATGCTCGGCCGCTATGAGGTCATCCGTCATCTCGCGAGCGGCGGGATGGCGGACCTGTTGCTCGCGCGTGCGCGCGGACTCGAAGGGTTCGAGCGCCATGTCGTGATCAAGAGGATCCGTGCCGACGCGGAAGACGACCAGGCGTTCATCGACATGTTCCTCGTCGAGGCGCGGCTCGCCGGCGCCCTCCACCACCACAACATCGTTCAGGTCCACGACATCGGCGAAGAGAACGGCAAGCCGTACTTCGCGATGGAGTATGTCCACGGCGAGGATCTTCGCCGCTTGCTCGCGCTGGTCGTCCAGAAGGGTGAGCAGATTCCGTTTCCGGTGGTGGTGACGATCGTGACCGCGGTCGCCCGCGCTCTCCATCACGCGCACGAGCAGCAGGGAGCCGACCAGCAGCCGCTCGGGATCGTGCACCGCGACGTCTCCCCCGCGAATATCGTCGTCGGCTACGACGGCAACGTGAAGGTGCTCGATTTCGGGATCGCGCGCGCCGCGATGCGCCGCACGGAGACGCAGGCGGGAATGCTCAAGGGCAAGGCGCCCTACATGGCGCCCGAGCAGTGCACCGGCGCTGCCATTGACCGGCGCAGCGACGTCTTCGGTCTGGGCATCGTGCTGTACGAGCTCGTCACCGCGCGTCGATTGTTCAAGAGCGACAACGACTTCTCGACGATGACCATGGTCGTCAACGGGTCGTTCCCGAAGCCATCGACAATCCGCAAGGACCTTCCGCCCGACCTGGAGCGGATCATCCTTCGCGCGCTCGCTCGCGACCCCGGCTCTCGCTACCAGACCGCCGAGCAGATGTTCGTCGCCCTCGAGCAGCTCGCATTGAGTGCGGAGTGGCGAACCTCGGCGAGCGCACTCGCGACGTACTTGCAGCAGCTGTTCGGGACGCGCACCGAGCCGTGGCTCGAGAAGGCGCCCGCGCCGGAGCCCGTCAACGTCGACTTCGATGGCACGCGACCCGGTCTCGCGGTTGCTCCGGTGGAGGCCACCAGGTCGGCGGTCCCCACGGCCATGCCCGCCACGAACACCTCTCCGATGATGCGCGCGCGCGCTGAAGCCCAGGTCTCGAGCGGGGTCCCGCCTGTGCTCGAGGTGGTCACTTCCGCGCCGATCAAGATCCCGGAGGCGAGCGGGCCGATCAAGGCGGGCGCCAAGAGCGGCAAGATCTCGGCGATGAAGCCCGTGCCCGCCACTGCGACGCCCGCGCGGGGAAGCCACAAGACGGTCCAGGTGCCGGTCGTGAAGGGCGACAACAAGACGCTGGCCGACACGCAGGTCCTGCCGATGACGAAGCCGGCGAAGCCCGATGCCGACACCACGCAGCTGCCGACCACGAAAAATGGCGTGAACCCCGAGGGCGACACCGAGGTGCTAACGCAGGGAGCGAAGCCCCAGGCCATCGAGAATCCGCTCACCGAGGCGCTGTTCGACGATACCCAGGTGGTGCCGATGACCGAATCGGCAGCGCTCCCCATGATCAGCTCGGGGATCAGGGCAGAAGCGAAGAGTGCGTCGCCGGCCGCGGCGAAGGTCGAGCCGATGGTTGCGGCAACGAGCGAAGTCCAGGCCACGACGAGGCCTGCTGCGATCCACGATGTCGTGTCGTCGACGAGGGTCGATCAGAAGATCGATCTGAGGCCTGCCGCCAAGGTTGCCCCCACGCTTGCCGCGAACGGAGAAGCGAAGCCCGCCGTGAACGGCGAAGCGAGGCCCGCCGCGAAGGCCGAAGCGAAGCCGGCTGCCAAGCCCGCCGCGAAACCTGAAGCGAAGCCCGCCGCGAAGGCCGACGCGAAGCCGGCCGCGAAGAGCGACGCAAAGCCCGCGGCTCGAAGCGACGCCAAGCCCGCCGCCAGCTTGGACGCGAAGCCCGCGGCCAAGGTCGACGCTGCGCCGGCCGCGAAGCTCGACGTGCGGCCCCCGGCGAAGGAGCCGAAGTTCGATTCGCGTGCAGAGACCAAGGCCGACGCCAAGATGGAGCGAGCGTCGACCAAGGTCGATCCGAAGCCCATCGCGGCGGGCGTCGCGAAGCTGGGTGTTCAGCCTGCCGCGAAGGTCGAGCTGAAGAAGCTCGCTCTGCCTGCCTCCGTCGAGACCGAGTCGGTGACGCATCCGATCATCGAACGCGAAGAGACGCACACCGATGCGATGGCCATGCCGCCCGCGGTCTCTCCGCACGCTCCGCGGTCGCCGAGATCCCTGCCGACGCCCGGCATAGGCAAGCCAGTCGCCAAGAAGCCGGTCGAGCCCGCGTCGCCGCCGATGTCGGATCGAGCGGTCACCGCGACCAGCGAGATCGATCCTCTCGATGCGATCACCGCGACCGAGAGCGATCTCGATGACACCGTGATCTCGCCGCCGGGCGAGCAGCTGTTGTCGACGCTGTCCCAGCGCTCCGATCCGACAGCCATCGTCGAACCATTGCCGTCGCCGTTGCTCACGGATTCGCCGCGATCGCGTCGCAAGTCGACGGCGCCCGTCGCTGCGACGCCGAAGCTGTTTGGAGACACGGATCAGCTGGTCAGCGCACCGCGCCCGCGCTGGGTACTGCCAGCGATCGGCGGCGGCGTGCTCCTCCTCGCGATCGTCATCCTGGGCATCGCATTCTCCGGGGGCGACGACGACCTCGCGACGCCACCCGAGACAGCGAAGGTCGCGGCCCCGCCGAAGGCTCAGCCGACGGCTGCTCCTGCGGCGTCTGACGATGTCCGGACCGAAGCGCGGCCGCGCACGTGGGCGAACTCGCAGTCACCCGACGAGAACGCGGTTCCAGGTGCGACCCCGGACGCCGCGGAGCCCACCACCGTCACGGACTCCGCGCACACGGCAGTCGATCCGTCAGCGGTGGACACCAGCGCGACGGTCACGGAGCCGCCCGTTCCCGGCGCCCCCGATCCGGACCTCGGTACGACGGAGCCCGCGGCCGCAGTGAACCCCGTCACGAAGCCAGAGGCGGTGACGCCCGCGCCGATCGTGAAGACGCCGGCTCCGGCCCCCAAGCCCGTCGCCGTCGTGAAGACGCCGACTCCGGCTCCCAAGCCGGCTGCGATCGTGAAGACTCCGAAGCCTGCGCCGAAGCCGGCCGCGATCACGAAGACCCCGAAG